>JAUWCF010000086.1 GCA_030609445.1 Thermoplasmatota archaeon
ATGTTTTATGTATAAACTGAGGGAATGAAAAATGGAGGAAATTCTGTACAATATTGAGATACACAAAGATATGGACGAATTCCTAGGAAAGATATATTCAGATATCGACGGGGTAAAAGAGTTCAAAAACGAACGAATAGATAGACTGCTACGAGACATTATCTTTGATATGCAACTTGCTCTTGATGAATTTTCTAATCGCTCTGCAGATTTTGCAGAAGGACATGAAGAAGTAAAATAAATACTCAAATTTTTTAAAAATATTATCATGATATGAATAAAAGATACATTTGAGGGCAATATTTTTAAATGTATCTGATATTTGGTGGTTCTACTACCTATATAATATGGAGGAATACCGTGGACTATACCCGATTTGAAAAAGCACGCATCATTGGTGCACGAGCACTACAAATATCAATGGGTGCACCATCAACACTTGCCAAAATTCCAACGGAGGTAGTTGACCCTGTTGAAATATCCATGTTAGAATTTAAAGAAGATGCAATTCCAATTACAGTAAAAAGAAAATAGTGAAGGAAAGTTCTATGGCTGAAGAGAAAGAAAAAACAGAAAACAAAAATAAAATGATGGTCTCTGAAGAAACCTACATGACATCTGGAGTACATATCGGTACAAGACAAAAAACGTCAGATATCAAAGAGTTCATATACAAAGTACGAAACGATGGATTATACATAATAGATGTAAAGAAAACAGATGAACGAATTAAAAATGCAGCAAAATTTTTAGTAAAATACGACCCATCAAAAGTGTTAGTCGTCTCAGTACGACAGTACGGGCAAAAACCGACACAAAAACTTGGTGAACATACCGGGATGCAAACTCTCGAAGGACGTTTCAGACCAGGAACACTTACCAACCCAAACTCCAAAGATTTCTTCGAACCTGAAGCAATACTACTCACCGACCCACTTGCAGATATTCAGGCGTTAAAAGAGGCAAAAAACATCGGAATCCCCGTTGTTGCACTCTGTGACACAAACAATGAGACACGATACGTCGACTATGTCATCCCAACAAATAATAAAGGAAGACGGGCACTTGCACTTATCTACTGGCTGCTCACACGAGAAATACTAAAAGAACAAGGTAAAATTAAAAAAGAAGACAAGTTTACCATAGAAGTAGAAGACTTTGAAGCAGAAATCTAAAAAAAACATTTTTTTTATACATATAAACATAAGATAAGACTAGAAAAGGAGATACTTTGGAAGTAAAAGTAAATGACGACGTTATACTTATTGGCACTGCACATATCTCAAAAGAGAGTGTCGAAGAAGTAAAAAAAGCCATTGAGAAATACAAACCTGATATTGTCGCAGTTGAACTTTGTAAAAGAAGACATGATGCGATAACAAAAAAAGATCAATGGGAAAACACACCGATCACCTCACTTTTAAAATCAAATAATGCGTATCTCATGCTTGCACAAACGTTTTTATCATCTATTCAGAGAAGACTCGGTAAAGAATACGGCGTCGAACCCGGATCGGAAATGATCACAGCACTCGATGAGGCAAAGAAACACAACCTCAAGGTAGCGCTCATAGACAGAGACATCTCAATTACTTTAAAAAGAGCCTGGAAAAAGATGGGCATTCGAGAGAAATTTCGATTAACATGGGAGTTTCTCAAAGCAATATTAGGATATGACGAAGAAGAATTAGAAGAACTTGACCTTAAAGAACTCATGAATCAAGATGTAATTTCTTCCATGATGGATGAATTTGGAGAGATAGCGCCAAGTGCCTCAACTGTTCTTATCCACGAGCGAGATGAATATATCGCCAAAAAAATCTTTGACGAAAGCAAAAAAGGAAAGGTTGTCGCAGTTGTCGGCGCAGGTCATCTCAAAGGTATTCAAAAACATCTTGAAAAGAAAAAACTTGATGTTGATCTAAAAAAACTGGAGTTTGTTCCTAAAAAACGGTTCAGCATCTGGAAAACTATCGGCTATGCAATCCCTGTTGTTTTTGCAGCTGTAATAATTTGGATGCTTCTTACAAAAGGCCCTGATGCATGGAGTGAAATAGCAGATATCTTCATCATATGGTTTCTGATAAACGGAGTTCTATCAATGATTGGGGCCATGATTGCTCGTGGACACCCATTGACATGGCTGACTGCTTTTGTTGCCGCCCCGCTCACGTCTTTAAATCCTGCGATTGCCGCCGGTTGGGTTGCAGGATATGTAGAATTTAAACTGAGAAAACCAGTTGTAAAAGATTTTCAGAATCTCAGTAAGATGGAAAGCACAAAGGATTTCTTCAACAACAAAGTCATACGACTTCTTATGGTTGTAGCACTTTCAAATGTGGGAAGCATGATCGGTACATTTGTAGCTTTACCAATTATAACAAGTCGTGTATTTGGCTGAAAAAGCAGTCACCTCTCAAAACATTCATAAGCACTAACATCAATTGAGGGTTGCATGCAGGGGAGAAGAAAAATACACACATCGTTTCATGACCTCTCGCCAAGCGAATACATGTATTTTCCAAAAGGGACACTTGACGGGGGATCACCAGGGAAATTTAGTAGAACAGAAATCCATCATCTTCTCATTGCAATAGGCGTTTTAACACTTGCATTTTCTTTTGCTTTTTCAGGAAACAGCATCTTGTTTGGTTTTAAAAATGCACAAACGCTGCTTTTTGCTATTCCCATCGCATTTTTAGGTATTTTAACAGCATTTTTTGTTCATGAACTATCCCATAAATTCATGGCGCAAAAATATGGCCTCTGGTCAGAATTCAGAATGTATCCAAGAGGACTTCTGCTGTCATTGTTTTTTGCAGTTTTCACAGGATTTGTATTTGCAGCACCTGGAGCGGTAATGTTTCGTGGTGAGACAAGAAACTTTGAAATGGGAAGAATAGCTGCCGCAGGACCACTTGCAAATATAGTAATTGCAGCAATAACATATCCCCTGTATCGGTTTGTTTTCTTCGAAACATCATTTATTGGGAAGATCTTAGGATTTATCTGCCTAATTAATGCACTACTGGGAACATTTAACCTGCTGCCGTTTGGACCACTTGACGGCATGAAAGTAATACGATGGAATGGAATTGCATGGGCCGCACTATTTATTATAGCGATAATTATGATGATTCTCATATTCCCAATTGCTCCTTTATTTTAGGATAAAACAGCATATCAAAAAACCCATCAAAAATATGATGCAAACGTATATATCATTCATATCTGATAGTTAATCCAGATGAGGACATTAGGAGTGTATACGAAAGATTTTTCTCTTTATCACGATATTTTAAAGACATTAAAAAAACGTAAATTAGCCTATGTTTTACTTTCTTCACCTAAAAATATTCCAAAAAGAATAAGTGTAGTATTAACATCCAAAACAGAAAGTGAGGAAATAAAATCTCAAAAAATTGTTTCTGCAGATACTTTTGATACTGTTGATCATGCGGTAGATATGGCTTTGAAAAAATTAATTGGAAAGAAGCTCTATAAACAGGTTTTCATCGGTATTGACCCTGGAGAACGCCCAGGAATTGCTGTTGTTGGCAACGACATGTTGCTACAAAAGACTCAAGCAAAATCCCCTGAGGAAGTCATTCAAACGATAAAACGGTTATTAAAACTCTATCCTTCAGAAGAAACATGTATTCGAATAGGACATGGATCAATACTTACACGAAATCGAATAATCAACTCACTTATCCCCCTAAATATCCCCATCGAAATCGTTGATGAAACAAGCACAACCCATAACCAACAGACAGGACGCTCAGAAAGAGACCAAGAAGCAGCTGCAGCAATAGCCTTACTCTCAGGAGGAAGAGTGCAAACAACATTACCGTTAGAGCCGACAAGAGGTGCAATTAAAAACGTACAAAGACACAGCAGACAAATCACAGAAGGAAGATACACAATTTCAGAGAAAACCGCAATACAAGTTCTAAAAGGAGAACTGAGCCTACTCGAAGCAATTGAAAAAGAGAAAACAGAACCCAAACGTTTATGAGCAGCTTTTCTATGCTGACTCGGTAAGAGTAATGGAAAACAAATGCGCTCTGATTAGTGTTTTTGATAAAGAAGGAATAGTTGATTTTGCTAGAGAATTATCCAAGTTTAATATACAGGTTATCTCTAGTGGGGGAACAGCAACGATTTTAGAAGATTCAGGAATTAATGTTAAGGAAGTATCCGAATTAACCGGTTTTCCAGAAATGCTTGATGGTAGAGTAAAAACTCTTCATCCGATTGTACACGCTGGAATACTTGCAAGAAGAGATACAAAAACCCATATGGATACCCTATTGCAACATAACATAAATACAATTGATTTTGTCGTCTGCAACCTTTATCCATTTGAAGATACCATCCAAAAACCAAATGTTAGTATCGAAGAAGTCATAGAAAATATTGACATCGGAGGACCTACCCTCATACGGGCAGCAGCAAAAAACTACAAAGACGTCATTGTATTGACAAATCCTAAACAATATAATGAAATAATAGAAGTTCTGAAGTCAAAAAAAGAAATAAGTTTGGAACTAAGAAAAAAACTTGCAATTGAAGCATATTCTCACACCGCACAATATGACTCGATAATATCACAGTATCTACAAAATAGATGGACTGAGGAGATATTACCTGAAAATCCTACGCTTACAATGAGAAAAATTCAAGATATGAGATACGGTGAAAACCCTCATCAAAAAGGAGCCTTCTACAAAGCACTCCCCATAGCCTCAGAACCCTGCATATCAAATGCAAAACAACTCCAGGGAAAAGAACTATCGTTTAACAACATTCTCGATTCAGACTGCACCATAGAATGTATGAAAGAATTTACCGAGCCGACATGCGTGATTGTAAAGCATGCTACTCCTTGTGGTGTTGCAAGTGCAGCGACAATGCTGCAAAGTTGGAAGGACGCGTTTGCAACAGATATCTATTCTCCGTTTGGAGGAATTGTTGCATTTAATAGAGAAGTGCCAAAAGAGGTTGCTGAGGAGCTCTCAGGTTTCTTTTTAGAAGTAATTATTGCTCCATCTTTTAGTGAAAATGCTTTGAAGATATTTGAAAAAAAGAAAAACCTGCGACTACTTGAGTTAAAAGGACTTGATAAAAAAATAAAAAGAAAAGGCGTAAACTACCGAAGTGTTGTCGGAGGATTTCTTGCTCAGGAAAGAGACGTTTGGCTGAATGAAAAAAAGAACTGGAAAATCGTTACAGAAAAAAAACCCTCA
>JAUWCF010000009.1 GCA_030609445.1 Thermoplasmatota archaeon
GAATGGATTTGATATCTCTTGTCATAATCTCTTCGATCTTTGTTGCTCTTGGGTCTTTTTCATTAGAGATAACCCTATGGATGATGTCCCTTTCTCTAACAATTCCATCCAGATGACCCTCTTTTGTAACGATGAGGCAACCTATTTTACGATCCTTATATACGTTACATGCATCCAAAACTGTTCTGTCATTTTCTATTGTGACTACATTTTTCGTCATGATTTCATCAACAAGCATCATACCACCACATATAAGTTAATAAAATATTGTTTATTATATCTTCTATTTGTATACTGGCTGAAACTGTTTTTATGCTGTCTGAGCAACAATTATATCAATAGTTTCCCTATTTTCAAGAATTTTTCAGAAGAAAGTAATTTCGGGAGGATACAAAAAAGTCAATCGATAGAAAAGTATATATACTAGATCATACACATATAACAGAGAAAAGTTCAAAAGAAAAAAAATATTGAACGCAGAATGAAAAGGCATTGGAAGGAAAGGAAGGTTCTATGAATTTTATAACACTTGGTGATCTATCAAAAGCTATATCAAACAGAGTAGGCATCGACATAGATGAGGCACAAAGAGATGCTGGTTTTGTCATGGATATCTTCGGATTTGATGACCGTGTAATTGATAACGTACTTGATCCTGAAGATAGACAGCTATTCTACATCCTGGAGGAGGAAGGAATGCTTACCACAGAAAGAGAGGAAAGCACTCTTTATGATGGCAGAGAATGGCGAACGCATTACTGGCGACTAAGAAAAGACATTATTCTTAGATATTCAAAAGAAGCAAATGGAACAAGAAGATATCTCATCGATAAAAAACAGCCAGTAAATGTCTCAGAAGATGATATCTACAATACCATAGACGAAGATATGTGGATCACCAGAAAGATAGACTGATGGTCACACACCCTCTTTTATTTTTTAAATTAATAAATGTTCTTTTTTTAATAAAGTTAATAAATATGTTCTCGTTGTTGATTTCCTTATAATGGGGGATTATAACTAATTAGGTGAGAATAATGACAAAAAGAAAGATACTTATAAGTTCAGAATCAGTAACCGAAGGACATCCTGACAAGATGTGTGATCTTATATCAGATGCGATTCTTGACGAGGCAATAAAACAAGATAAACAATCAAGAGTGGCAATTGAGACAGGAACAAAAAATGGGGGGGTCATGGTTTTTGGCGAAATGACTACCGATGCATATATCCATATCGCCAGGGTTGTTAGAGATACGATAAAGGAGATAGGATACACAAAATCAGAATATGGTATCGAATGGGAAACCTGCTCTGTATGGGTTCAAATAACAGAGCAAAGTCCAGATATTTCACAAGGTGTTTCCGCTGGAAAAGGACTGCATAATGAACAAGGAGCCGGTGATCAAGGAATGATGTATGGATATGCATGCAATGAAACAAAAGAACTTATGCCACTACCAATATTACTTGCGCATAAACTTTCAAAAAAACTTGCAGACGTTCGAAAAAACAATGGCATTTCATATCTAAGACCTGATGGGAAATCCCAGGTTTCCATAGAATATGATGAAAAAGGTATGCCATTACGAGCGGATACTATTGTTGTGTCAACACAGCATGATGGCGGAATCTCTCATGATCGGATACGAAGAGATATTACTGAAAAGGTCATCAAACCGATTTGTAAAGAATGGATAGACAAAGAAACAACAATACATGTTAATCCAACAGGTGCGTTTATCCGAGGCGGGCCCTATGCAGATGCAGGACTTACTGGAAGAAAAATAATTGTGGATACCTACGGTGGCATCGGAAGACATGGCGGTGGCGCATTCTCAGGAAAGGATCCGACAAAAGTAGATAGAAGTGCAGCATATGCCACGCGATATATTGCAAAAAATATTGTTGCCGCAGGAATTGCTGATAAATGTGAGGTTCAATTTGCTTATGCAATTGGAGTTGCAGAGCCTGTCTCAATAAATATCGACTGCTTTGGAACAAATAAAATCCCGACCGATGAGATAGAAAATCTGATACGGGAGTTTTTCCCAATTAAACCAAGTGATATCATTGAGACGCTTAATCTGAGAAGACCCATCTTTAAAAAGACAGCAGCATATGGTCATTTCGGCAGGGATGATCCTGATTTCACTTGGGAAAAAACAGATAAAGCAAAGCTTTTAGCCAAAGAAGCAGGATTGGAAGAAAACACTATCGAAGCATAAAATGTTCTTTTCTTCTCTTTTTTTCAATTTCGTTAACTTAAAGTAGATAGATTGCGATTAAACGAAGTAATACAATGACTTTGGAGAGAAAAAAAACCATATGGATATTCATTACATTACTTCTTTTCATCTTTATTTTATTTTCAGGATGTGTTGATTTAACCTGTGCATATGTTAAAGAACCAGTGATTTCTGATGGATGGAATGAAAACACTGCACTTAGAAATACGGGTACTCAATTTTTGGGACTGGAGAAATGGTGTAGCTCAACCTATGAGATAAACGGTAAATATCCTGCATCACTCACGGTTACAACACTGAAAACACTTGTACTTACCGATGAGGGGGAAATTCAGAAAAAAATGAGGCAAACTATAGAAGAAACTTTTTTGAACAGTATCCAACTCAATGAAAATATTTCTGGGGAAAGAACACTACAAAACAATCATAAAACAATGTATATATTATACGATGGTCTCGACACAAAAAAAGATGAGAACGTAAAAATAATCGGCGAGGTTTGGAACTGTGCAACTTCCGGTACATCTGTTATATGTATTGGTGTTGCCTATGTCACCAACAAAGAGATCTCTGATGTTGAAAATACTGAGAATTGGCAGAAGATTGTCATGGATTCCAGTGGAACAATTGATGGTTTTATTGGAGAAGAAGGCTTAATTGATAACATCCATTGTCATTAATCCATTAACTCAACTTTATAAAGATCATAACCTAATGGGCAATCAATTTTTCCAAATGTTTTTTTTATGGTATATGTTTTTTTATCCTGAAGAGCCCTGTTGGTACATATCTCAAAAAAACTACATCCGATATTTTTACATTTTTGCCGTTCCACTGTTGTTTTTGTGCCTTCCGGTACTTCTTCTACTGCAACTGCGATAAATGGGAGTTCGTTTACTTCTACAATAACTGCATTTCCTTCGTGAACGTTACAGGTATGTTTTTTGTCACGAATGTTTGTTATCGTATAGTTTCTTCCTGGTTTCAGATGAAAACATACTGTTTTGAGTTTACAGTTTTTACATTCACTGTTTGCTCCAACATATGTAAACTCCAGACCTTCAACTGCAAGTTTTTCACCAATGAGAGTTATAAGAACCATTTCAGATCACTCCAGTTATTTTTGCAAGTTTTTTTGCTGCATCATAGGTTAATCCCTGTTCACCAAGTATGGTATATCGTTCTGGCCGTATTTTTTGGGCATTAAGCAAAGCTTCAACTATCTTTTTCTTTGGTATTCGTAGTTCTTTTGCTGTTGTAGGAGCACCAATGGTTCTTAAAAAAGTCCGTATCTCCTCCCAATCTTCTCCATGAAGATACATCATCATAATTGCACCCACACCGCATTGTTCTCCGTGCAGTGCTTTTCCTGGAGCGATACGATCAAGCACATGGGAAAACATATGTTCTGAGCCAGATGCAGGTCTTGTAGTATCAGCGACACTCATCGCAACTCCTGATGTGATCATGCATTTCACTGCCTGCCACACTGCCTCTTCAAGGCCAGATCGGATATCTTCTGCTTTATAGAGTAGGAGTTTTGCTGATGTTTCAGAAAGAGATGCAGCAAATGTGCTGAATTCTTCGTTTTTTAACCGATGAGCAAGCTCCCAATCTTTTACAGCTGATAGATTTGAGATAACATCTGCGCATCCTGAAGCAAGCATTCTATAGGGAGCTTTTGATATTACCTCTGTATCTGCAAGTATTGCCATTGGTGAGACAGCAGTTTTGGAAACTGATCCTTTTTTATCTTTTAATGCGGCACGTGGTGAGGCCATACCATCATGAGCAGCAGATGTTGGGACACTAACAAATAATTGAGATAGTTCATAGGCTGCAAGTTTTGTCACATCAATAACTGATCCACCACCTACGCCTAGTAGAAACTCTGATTCGTATTTTTCTGCAGCTTTTATAACCATATTGACTTCTTTCATCGTTGGCCATGCGACATGAACATCTTTTTGCATGATTGGAGATGAAATTACTATAGTGTTTACTTCATAGCTTGCACCTGAAAGCATCTTTGCGATTTTATCGCCAGAGATCTTTTTGGTATTTTTATCAACAACAATTAATGCATTTTTACTTCGAGTAATACGTCGGCACATTCCTTTGATCTGATCTGTTGTGTTATGGCCAACAATGACTTCTCTTGGAAACACCATTGTTTTATATTTTCTGAATTGTTCCATGATACAATCAAATAGGTAAACCGCTGGTTTAATATATTATTTTTTGTTTGTTGCGTTGTCAATGAGCGTTAAAGAGCTGTTTCAAAAAAACAGAACTGTTATTTCAGTTGGGATACTATCTAGTGTTCTACTTATTATTATTGCGGGATGTATTCTTTCGCCGACCTTGTTTTATGATCAATGGATCTGGAAGTATTATTGGGGGCCTATTGTTTCAGATGCTGCAGGTCATTCAGTATCTTATAACGGCGTGTCTGCACAAGAAGGATATACCATTATTTCAGAGATAACTTATGGTATTATACTTGTTATCGCACTTTATGTAATTTATAAACTTCTTAAGAAACTAAAAATTGTTATCGATTGGAGATTTTGTCTTGCACTCATGCCATATATCTTGTTTGGACCTGTGACTAGGGTGCTTGAAGATGCAGATTATTTTAGTGAGCCCGCCATCTATTGGTTTATTTCACCTCTTATCTACCTTCAGATAGCTGCCTATGCTTTGTTTTTTGTTATCATGGGATATTATTTTGAAAAGTTATCTGAAAAGACAGATAAGACGTATTTCTTTGTTTATCCTGCTGTTCTTCTTTTAGGTTTGAATGTGTTTGTTACAATGATTTGGATATTTGGATCAAAATATGGCCTTCACCCCATAGAACCACTGATTTTTTATCTCGTTTCATGTGCTGCATTGATACCTTTGATGTATACTTATTTTAAACAGAAAATTATCAATGTTAATACAACATTGTTTTCAGGAGGACTTCTTTTTTTACTGCCGTCTCTTTATTTAACTGCGCGATGGATAGCAGGTGAACAGTGGAGCTTCTCTCAGGGTGTACGCTTTGATGTTTTTGTTCTAATCTTTGGGCTGGTAGCATCTATCACAGCAGCAGTCTATATTGTATCACGCAGGTACAAAGATAACGAAAAATTTGCAGTCTATAAAAACCCGTTGAACCTATCTATGCTTACAGGACATATGATCGATGGGATTACCAGCTACGTGAGTATCTATGATCCCTTGAAAATGGGTTTGCCATTCTATATGGAAAAACATCCTGCCTCTAATACATTAATGGAGATTTGGCCACCATTATTTCCCATTGTAAAATTTTTATTAATTGTTGCAGTCATCTATATTTTTGATGTGTTATATAAGGAGGAATTGAGAGGTTATAGAGCTTTTGCTAATCTTCTTAAAATAGGGATATTGATTTTAGGGTTGTCTCCAGGTCTGCGAGATATTTTACGAGTGACCATGGGCGTATGAATTTCTTATTTAAATTTATGATTTGTCGCATTCATAATTTATAACATTATGACTCATTTGTTACCCATAAAAAAGCCGAACCAAATTTAGATTTTATAAGAAAACATGGTGTAGAGAAATTTATAGAACGACAAAAAGAACGAATAAAATTTCTAAAAGACATGTTAGAGGGATTTAACGAAGGTAGATCTCGGAGTTTCTATTGCATTGCTGCTGCGTTGCTTTCTGTTGATGATGTTAAGAATTCACTTGAATCTGCAAAAAAAGAGGTAAAAACGTTAGGATTAAGAAAAGATGATATTAAATCCAAAGCGAGAATTCTGAGGAAAATCATTCAAGATGTTGCAGACCGAAAAGGTATTGATTTAAAGTTGAGAAAACCGACAAAGTAGATATATCAAATATTTAGTATTGCTACTTTTTCAAGTTCTTTTGGAAGAGCGCAGCAAGCATGGATTTTTTTAATTGTATAACCCATCTCGTTAGCACATCGTAAGGTGTTTTTAGATGGAATCTCCATCCTGGTCACTCCCGCTTTTAAGGCAGCAAGTTCAATTTCTTCTCTAAACCTTGCCCGAGGTCTAATACAACCAAGTGAAACATCTTTTTCAGGAAACAATTCCTTTGCTTTTTCTACAACAGTTGATACGTCATCTACAGAAGGTATCTTACACTGCTCCAGTATCGTTCCTTTTGTAGGTCTAAATATTATCAAAACAAGTAAGGAGGGATCACAAAAATTCTTAATCACTTCCAACGCATGAAACTCCCCTTTGAGTTTACCATAATGAAGTCCAATACAGACATGTGGTACAATATAGGGCATTCCTGCTGCTTCCAGGTTTTGCAGTGTATCTGCATAGGAATCAACAGTTGCGTTAAAGTCAAAGATTTCTTGTATTGTCTCATTTGAGCCAACTACTTCAACTGAGGCGATATCAACACCAGCAGCTACGATATCCTCAGCAAGTTCTTTATCAACAAGACCAGTATGAAGTTTTACAACCAGATCTGTCTCTTTTTTGATCTGTTTAACAACCGGAAGGAGTTTTCGAAGATTAAGCATCGCCCCGTTTTTATCACAACCACCACTAAGTAAAAAACCGACAGCACCCTCATCAGCAAAACGTCTGCAAGAATCCAACAGTTCATCAGGTTTTGTAAGACTTTGCATATCATTAAGATAAGTATGATTACAATGCTTGCAGCTTAATGCACAATTATTGCCAGACATAGAAACTGAGGGAAACTTTGGCCAAACATAATACGCACGAAATATCTTATCCATCGTTATATTCCTCTGTTTTTTTCCCAATTATGTGCATGATTTCTTCGTTGGAGATATAACCGTTTTTTTCACCTAATTCTTTAATTTGTGCGGTAATATTTGCGACAAGCTTTTCATCTGCATCGATGTCATGGTCATGTAGTATTTGTTTTATCATATGTTTTCCACTGTGTTTTCCAAGGACAAGATTTCTTTTACTTCCAACAAGCTCTGGTGATATTGGCTCGTAGGTATGTGGATTTTCAAGTATTGCTGCGACATGAATCCCTGACTCATGTGTAAAAATGTTGTCACCAACGAAGGGATGTGTTTTTGGTATAGGAATTCCTGTAAAGTTTGAAACCGTTTTTGAAAGCTCTGTAAATTTTGTAGTATCAATTCCTAAATCTTTGTTGTATAAGATTTTTAACGCCATGACTAATTGTTCTAGAGAGACGTTTCCTGCTCTTTCTCCCCATCCATTAATCGTTGTACAGATATGGGTTGCACCTGAAGAAAGTGCTGTTAGAGCGTTTGTAAGACCAAAACCAAAATCGTTATGAAGATGCGCAGAAAACGGTGTAGGAACAAGCTGTCTCATATGAGTAAAAAGATAGTGTATCGTTTGTGGTGTCGCACATCCTACTGTATCGGTGAATCCAATACGTTTTGCCCCTGATTCATATGCAAGTGTTACAAGTTCTTCTAAGAAAAGAAGTGGTGTTCTTGTACTGTCTTCAGTGCTGAAACTTGGTGTGATTCCATGGTCTTTTGCATATCCAATGGATTCGACAACTTTCTCTTTTATCTCTTCTTTGGAGCGGTGGAGTTTATATTTTAGATGCAATGGAGATGAGGCGATAAACAGCAGCACCATATCTGCATCGGATTGTATCGCGGCATCGATGTCTTCTTTTTTTAATCGGGAGAGAACAAGGATTTTTGCATTGAGTCCTTCGCAAGCGATCTTTTTAACTGTTTCTTGTTCTTTTTTTGAAACAGCGGGGAACCCTGCTTCGATCTCAGGAACACCTATTTCATCAAGTTTTCTTGCTATAGTGAGTTTTTGATCTGAAGAAAAGGAGATACCTGGCATTTGTTCTCCATCACGAAGTGTACTATCATAAATTACAATGTTTTCTGGTAATGAAAAATCATTCAGTACTTCAGGCATAGTGTTATATGGGCTTACTGCAACATCGTTCATACAAAATCACTCTATTTTGATTTCTTTTTCTTCAACAAGTCTTGCTTTTCCTCCTACTTTTACGAAATTATTGTCAATTTCAACAAAAACCCGTCCGGATCTACCGATGATATCTCCTTGTTCACACACCAGGTTTCTCTTTTTTAGTATCTTGTTTTTATATAGATAGATGCAGACTGCGCCGTTTGCTGTTCCTGTGACAGGGTCTTCGTTTATTCCATAAATTGGAGCAAAATTTCGTGCATGATATGCGGATGTTTCGTCTACCGTCTCAAAAGTAAACACGTGAAAACTTCCCACTCCAATATTTTTACATATTGCTTTTAATTCATCAAAATCGGGTTTCATTGCTTGTAGCGTATCAAATGATTTAACACAAACTGGTAAGGTGAAAAGGCCGGTGGAGACAATTTGTTCTGGAAGTGACCTGTCGATTTCTGATTCTTCTACATTTAATGATTTGGCAATTTTTTCCCTGTTTAGATGTACGCCTTTTAATATCGGATTTCTTTGTGTCATCATCACTTTTTCAACGTTACCATCTTTAAAACAGATATCAACTGGTAGGATTCCTGCTTTTGTCTCTTGATCCACAGTTATTTTTTCATCTACCTCTCTAAATATTCCTTCTTGAGCCATAATAAAAAATGTAGCAATTGTTGCATGGCCACACCGATCAACTTCAAGTGTAGGTGAAAAGAACCGTATTTTATAGTCTGCAACATTACTTGGAAAACAAATGCGGTTTCTGATACCAAGAGTGTTTTTGTGATATATTTCATTTGATATTCAGTTAACTCTGGTGAATCTATTACTACTCCTGCAGGGTTTCCACCACGTAATGTTTCTGTAAATGCATTGACTTTTTTAATCTTCATATTGTTTCATCTCATATAGTTCCAGGTATCATTATGATATCGTTCTTTCAATAATTTCTTTATCAATTCTGTTTCATAGGTTGATAATTCTGTTTTTTCAAAGTCTGTATCAAAAGTTTCTTCAAATTCTTTTTTCAATATTTCTTTAACATTATCAATTGTAAGTATTTGATTTGTTTCTCTACGAATCGTAGAGACATAATCATTTTTTGGTTGTTTTAGTACATTATTCATTAATTCTAGATCGGTATCAATAAGGATGGTGCCATGTATTAGTACAATATTTTCTTTTAGTATCTGAGCTGATCCTGATATTTTTTTTCCATTAAGAAGAAGGTCATTTGGTGGTTTATACACGGTATCTATTTCACATTTTTTTAAGCCAGATACAAGAGAATTGCAAATATATTCAAATATCTCCTGGGATGATGATAACTCTAGGCCTTCTTTATCAAAGACGAGGCTATAAATCAGACAGTCTTTGTCGGTAAATATTGTGCCGCCGCCTGTTGTTCTTCTCACAATTTTTACATTGTTTTTTTGGCATTCATCAACGTTAATGTCGTCCTGTATCTTTTTTGATCTTCCAACAGATACTGCTGCAGGATGTCTTCTATAGAAATGGAGAGTATTTATTACTTTTTTTTCTTTTCTCGCAAGTGATATTGCTTCATCTACTGCAGTAACATAATATGGATCAGTGATTTCTGTATCTATGAACCTCCAGCCCATAAAGCCTGCATATAACTAAAAAGTTAAATATTGTTTGGCATATGTAATTTCAGTTGGAATATGAAGTGACCTGAGGAGAGACAATTAAATCCATAGTGCTTAGGAGGGAATAGTATAACGAAAAAAATACGCACTTTTTCATTGATTGTTGTTCTGTTGATTTCTTTTGCAATTTTTATTCCTTGTCCTTTTGGTAGTGCCCAAGATGTTTTAGAAATTACTGGACCTGCAGATGCCTTTGAAGGAGAATACGTAGAATTTACTGTAACACTTAACGGAGAACCTGTACAGGCACGAGTAGCTTTCGGAGATCTTTCACCTGCAAATTCTTCGAACAGTACCACTGGAAAAGTTACTTTTACAACACCATCTGTTCCATATGAAGATAAAGAATATGTCGTAACTGCAAGTCTTCCTGGGGGACTCTCTGAATCTCATAGCATTCTTGTTAAAAATAAAACAGGAATGTTAACCATTGAATTTTCAACAGATTACATCATAGAAACTGAAGAGTTTACGGTAACTGTTAAGGAGAGCGATGAACCGGTTATGGATGCAAGCGTTTGGTTTAACTCCGCGGTTTATATTACCGATGCTTCTGGAAATGTAATGCTTTTTGCACCAGATGTTCTTGTCACAACAAACCATGGAATCACGGTAAATAAAACAGGCTACAAATCCTCTTCATCAATGGTTACTATACACGATGACGATCGAGGTCAAAAGCTGATGGAGGTAATTAACTCATTTATTGTTGAACCGGGGAAAGAAAATGTTGAAATAAAAGTCATTACTAAACATGGTGGTCTTGAGGGGGTATCTATAGATCTTTATTATGAGGGCCAGAAGTACGCTGAATATACGACAGATGAGAATGGGAAAGCATACATGGATGTTCCTTCAATTAACAGCGATAATCATTTTTCTTTAATAGTTGAAAAAGAGGGATATAGTACTTATTATTTAGAGGAAGAATTTGTTATAAGTTTATTTGAGCGTGATTTTGCTTCTGATCTGGAGATGAATGTGGTTCCCTCTGAGATGTATGAGGGAGAGTCAGTTACTGTTGAGGTTTCAAACGATGTTGGCCTCGGTGTTGAAGGAGCAAGTATTTGGAGAGGGGCAGTGGAACTTGATGGTTCTACGGATTCTGAGGGAATACTTAGCTTTATTGCACCTTCGGTTTTTATGGATAGAGAATACTATCTTTATGCAGTTAAAGAAGGATATAACTTTGCAGAGGCAACAATTACGATACGGGATAAAAGCAGCAGTCAAGAGCAACTCAAAATTGAATCTCAAAACATGGTAAATGAGTCAGAATTTTTTCCTGTTCTTGTAAAGGATAGCAGCAACATTCTTCTTTCCGATGTTTTGGTGATATTTAATTCCGAACAAAAAACGACAAATGAATATGGCATAGTCATGTTTGTTGCACCAAATGTGACAAGTACTTCGTTTTATTTGATAGAAGCAAGTATATCTGGTTATCTGCCTGCTTTTTCATCAGTAGAGATTATAGATCTTGAGGATTCAAATGGTGTGGCATCGACAGAACTTGAGATATGTGTTGAGCCAAGCATTATTGAAAATGAAGCATTTCGGGTAACTGTTCGAGATGATCAAGGTAATTTGATAGCTGGTGTGCAAGTTACATTTAAGGGTACTAGTTTAGAGACTGATTTCAAGGGAGAGGTAATGTTTTCTGCTCCTGATGTTGGTTGGGATGAGATCCATAAAATTCGTGCGACAAAATCAGGCTACAGTTCTGCGTCTGCAGAAATTACTATTAAAAACGTTGAAGGTTTTCAGTATTGGTATTTGATTATTGTTATAGTAGCAATATTGATAATAGGGGTAGTTGCTTATTTTAGATACGGATGGGTGTTTTAGAGCACGTAGATGTTTTGTTTCTCTGCAAATGTTTTTACCTGTAGGTATTCTTCTCTAGATAGTGGGCGTGCAATGTCTTCAAATTCATGTGCATGGTATTCTGGTCGATATTGAGCCATTACGTTAACAGCAGTATTGGGGAGATTTTTATTGATCCATTTTAGTATCGGTTCAGAACAACATGTCTTATGATTTGGCATGACAAGATGACGTATGATCATGTCACCTTGATTGGAGGCTATTTTGTGGTTTCTTTTAACAATAGCCGTGTAGTTTTTTACCTTAGATAATCTTTTTGCACAGCTATTGTTTCCGTATTTGAAGTCGGTGAGATACAGATCAATTACCCCATTTAGCAGCTTCATGGTTTCTTCTGTGCAGTACATATTTGAATTCCATATCTGCGGTATGTTGTCTTTACATTCTTTTAAAACTTTGAGGATGTAGGGGATATTTGATGTGGGATCTCCTCCTACCCAGTTTACGTTTTTTGTTCCTTCTTTTTTCCGTGTATTAATTATTGTCGATAGTGTTTTTGGATCAACTGTTAATCCACAGATTTGTTGGCTGATATCCCAGTT
>JAUWCF010000101.1 GCA_030609445.1 Thermoplasmatota archaeon
TTTGGCTATATGTCAAAGAATCTGGGCGACAGTGACTATCGCCCTGAACATGGTAGTGTTGAATCTGAAGGTGTCACTGGCTCGACCTTTGGTATTTCCAAGGGTTTTGTGGCACAATTGGGGATGAGCTAGCCATGAACCCGTGCTTCCGACGGGAAAATGATTAGGAAGCCCTGGCATTCATGTCGGGTGAGGATGTCACCTAAATCGCAATAGTTCTGCCATATTGTATTCATCAATTGTTTCTGTTTGTCCTTCTATTGTGATGTGTCCAGAGCAATGAAGATGATACCGCCAATAGTTAATAAATCCAAATCTTCTGAAATGATGGGTTCCTAAAACATCCATGTCAATACTGAGATGAATATCTTCATAATCAACAAGTAATCTAAATGAATTAGGAATGAACCTTCCGTTGTTAAACCGCATATCTGTTGTAGTAAGTTTAATTGAATTAAGAGGAATATTTATGTATTCTCCATCTTTTTTATTGATTACCATAAACGGGTTTTCTGAAAATCTTGTCACTTTGATATCTGCCCATGTTATTGTATATGTGGAGGAATCAATTTTTCCCCAGTACCATCCATAATTCACTCCAGCTACTGCTGTTACATACCAGTTATGATCATGATATCCAGTGCCAGAAACATCCATTTCAATGCCATTTAGGGTTAGAGTTCCAGTAACTTTTGCTCTGGGGAGAATGACGCCCCACCATCCAATTCCGGGAGTAAGTCCCTTCCAACCTTTTGTTTCGCCAACAAAGGTGAAATCAACAGACATGTCATCCATTTCAAGGTTGAGGAGATATATCCAATCTCCTGTATCATTATCGATATATCCTTTCATAATCTCTTTTCCATCAAGTCTTACTAGAGGTTCGGCAATTGATACAGTAACTTCTTCTTTGTAATACATCTTCTGACTGTTTGAAACAGTATCTCCATCTTTGTATACATTAAGGCCAGTTGTAAAAAAAACTCTATTTAATATGTTTAATACTCGGATGCTTATTTGCACGCTATATCCATTGTCAAGAGACGCATCAAAGTACCACCATTCATAAGAATAAAGGCCTTTAGGTCCATGAAATGCATCATCTTCTAACTGGATATCAATGGGTTCGAATAAAAAATCGTTAAAATCAGTATCTTTGCTACTCTGACTGAGGTCATTTACTTTATTTGAATAGTTCTGAAGTTGATTTAAAAAATTTGATTTATTGATATGAAATGATGAGGCAGTTCCAGCTGTAATAACAAAACATAAAAGAAGAATGATAAGAATTACTTTTGCCATCTTCATATTTTTTCCCTTAATATACTATTGTTCATATAGTACTTAAATATTTAGCGATATTTTTAAAAAAAACGATGAAATTATTTATTTTTGGATGGAAAATGATCAATCGTAATACTTTTTAAGGGATTGCTGCTTCATGGTTTCAATTTATATTATGCGGGTGTGGTGTAGCCTGGTATCACATAAGCTTGCCAAGTTTATGACTCGGGTTCAAATCCCGGCTCCCGCATTCAAAATTTTTGATTTTGTACATGTTTTTCCAACCGAACCACTAGGTGGCTATGCAGGTGGCTATGCAGATGAATGTGCAGATAATTATTCGCAGGCGAATAAGTTATTAAAAGGAAGTTGCATTACTTTTGGTAGGGCAAGTGGATGGGATGCAGAACGGAGATACTTTAGACGGATCTTTTAACATAAAAAGACCTCTTGCGGTACGAGCACTGCGGAGGAGCAATATTAGAAAGAAGATAGCTGAATATCTTTTTGAAATTAGTCCTAGTTGTAGTTATACTTCTGAGATTGCATATCATGTGGGAGCAACATCTTCAAATGTGATTGGTGCTTTACGAGGCATGAATACTAGATACCGGGAGGATGAATCACTTATCAGTCTAGAATTGGTTGAAGAAAAAAGCGGAGGAAAAAACATCCGACTGTATGCTCTTACTGATTTTGGAAAAGAAATAATAGGCACAATACATATTAAACGATAAAATCTTTTTTTTTATTGGTTTTTTTACCTACAACATTTCAGGTGTTCTGTTTTTTTAGAAAATATAACAATAGGAAGGAAGAATCCCGAGGGGGAAAAGAGGGGGGGGTCTCCATAAAAATGATTCTTCTTCCCTTCCTAGTTGTTGTTGTATCCAAAATAGTGTATGGTTTTAAGTTTGTTTTTCGCAGATAATGATGCAGATGTATATGCAGATGATAGTTTAGCTCTCTGTTTTTATCATCCGTAATATCTCTGTAGCGAGCTGGTCAATGCCTTCTTTATTTTCACAGGATATTTTAAACTCTGAAGAATCTGTTTTTTTCAGATCCGCCTTGTTTTCAACAATAACTATCGGAACGTCTTCAAAAAGCTTCTTTATTTGTCCAAGCATGTTGTATTGATTTTTTAGTGAATATCCACAGGTTTCAGATGGATCTATCATAAAAACAATTATATCTGCAAGATGAGCAAGTGCTGCTATTGCTTGTTTTTCGATATCGTTTCTTTTTGCGAGCGGTCTGTCTAAGAGTCCTGGTGTGTCGATTATTTGATATGTTTTTGTTGTAAATTTTTCTTCGATCTTGACATGTCCAACGATGACTTGTTTTGTTGTAAACGGATATGTTGCTATCTCTGGTTTTGCAGAGGACAGATGTTTTAGAAGCGATGATTTCCCTACATTTGGGTATCCTGCGATAACAATTGTTGGAATGTCAAGTATTGTTGGAAATTTCTTCATTATGTTTTGTGCGTCTGCAAGAAATATAAGGTTTTCATCAATTTGATGTAAAACAGAGGATATTCGTCCGTAGATTTCTTTTTGTTTTTGTTTGAGAAAATCAATATTTCCCGTTTTTTTCAGAGATCGTATCTGTTTTGAATATATCATTATGCATGTTTTTCTTGCCCAGTCAACAGCGCCCAGTGATTTTTTCAACTTATCTGTATTTATCTTTATATCAATTATTTCTTGGTAAAATTTAGGGAGTTGTTCGATTGAAGGAAACTTTTTCACATAAGATTCCAGCTTTGAGACGATGGTATCGACAAAGGAATCCGTTCGTGCAATAATTGTTTTTTTTGTCTTGTAACGAACGTCTCTATCTTCTATTTTTATCTTCTTTGTTCTTCTAATGGAAAGGTCAAGAAGTTGATCTGCTGTGAGTATAATTGGTATTTTTCTAAACATATTATTAGAAAAACTTTATGTGGTAGCTCTAAATTAAGATATTGGTATGACAATAGACGAAGGATTTATACTTTCCAACAAGTACAGAAGAGCAATCTTTGAAGAACTAGTTTCCGGTGAAAAGAATATCTATCGAATTGCAAAAAAACATAGAATCATAAAAACTGTTGCTCAAAGAGTTGTCGATAGTTTTGTTGACGGAGGAATCGTAGAAAAACAGGGAAACAACTATGTTTTTACAAAAGAAGGAGATAAACTTGTTGAAAGTATTGGAAGATAAAAGGAGATGATGTCAATCTTAAAGCCGTATCTGCTGCAGACATTAAAAGAACTGGCACTCTTGGGTGCTATGAGAAACAAAATAGAGATTTCCTCTAATGAGCTTGCAAAACAGCTTCAGACTAGTCAGCAGACTGCCTCACGATATCTACTGTATCTTGACAACGGAGAAATGATCACACGAGAGTTGGGGATAAAAAAACAACTCATACAGATAACGGATTTGGGATCAGAGGCGTTAGACGAAGAGTTCTCTGAGTATAAACAGATTTTTGATTTACCAAGTAAGGTTGTCTTTAAAGGAATAATTGTTTCAGGGATGGGCGAGGGAAAGTATTATACTGAACAGAGTGGTTATGTCGATCAATTTAAAACAAAACTTGGTTTTATTCCATATCCTGGAACTTTGAATGTTGAGATTGACTTTATCGAGCGAAATAAACTTCGGCTTCTGAAAAATTATGGTGGCATAATCATCGATGAGTTTACAACAAAAAATCGAACGTTTGGGAGAGTTATGTGTTTTAATGCAACAATAAATATGAGTAAAGGAGCCATTGTTCTTCCTTGGAGGAGTCATTATTCTCACATTCTTGAATTGATATCTCCGCATCATCTGAGAAAAAAACTGCATCTGAACGATGGGGATATGGTGGAGATTGTTATTTATCTGGATGAGTAGAGCGATCGTATGAAAAACCAGTTTGTTGCGGATATTCTAAATGAGATTGCTGATCTTCTTGATATTAAAGGTGAGATTTTTTTTAAAACAAGAGCGTACAGAATAGCTGCTCAAGCAATAGAAGTTCTTGAAGAAGACATTGAAATCGTTGTTTCTGAGGGCCGTCTTACCTCGATTTCTGGAATTGGAGAAGCTATTGCAAAAAAAATTACTGAAATTGTTGAAACTGGAAGGTTGGAATATCTTGAAGAGTTAACAAAAGAGATACCTAAGGGACTTCTTGGTTTACTAAAAATTCAAAGTCTTGGTCCAAAAAAGGTTGCCTCACTGTACAGAAATCTTGGTATCACGTCAATTAAAAAACTGAGAGATGCTTGTTTGCAGGGTAAACTACGCAATCTTGATGGGTTTGGAGTTATCACAGAACTAAACATTCTCAGAGGGATTGCTCTTCTTGAAAAAACAAGTGGACGGGCTTTGTTAAATGTTGCGTTTTCTGATGGAAACAACTATGTTGAATATTTTAAAAATTGTGATAAGATAGATGCTATTAATATCGCTGGTAGTCTTCGGAGGATGAAAGAAACCATTGGTGATGTTG
>JAUWCF010000115.1 GCA_030609445.1 Thermoplasmatota archaeon
CTGAGACGAATGCCTATACTGAGAAACGATGGATCGGCTGATTTTAATCATATCGGAAATAATGAGCAGATTGAAGTGCATACACCGATGAAAGAGGAGTTGTTTTCAAATAAAATTGCAACATTACTTGCCAGAAAAAAAGTATTGATCTGTTTGATGTTTCTGACAGAACTGCTTCAAGAGAGCTAAAATTACTTGTTGAAAAGGGATTAATTGAACGGATGGGAAAAAGGAGAGGTGCTACCTATGTTTCAAGATAATTTTTTGGCGGAATTATTAAAAATATGGCGGAATTATGGCGGGATTAATTTAAGAGTAAAGATTATCGATAGAACTGCTGGATCAGACTTGAATCAAATGGTAAAACTTACTATCGTGAAAAAGATAGGGAAAAGCAAGAATATCAGATATGTTTTGCACGAAGCTTTCCGGCAATTTCCGGCAATGATTAGGTAGTGTGAATTGCTCCCACCAAAATCAGATTATTGATTATCTAATGAGAGATAGAAGAAAGCTGTTAAGTACATCGAAAAATATGGGAGGATAAGAGGAGCTGAGTATGAAAAAATCTATGCTGTTTCTGAGAGAACTGCAAACAGAGAATTGGGTGATCTTGTCCATAGGGAAGTAATTGAAAAGAAGGGGAAAGGTCCAGAGATTCATTATATTTTGGCGAGATACAATGAAAAAGAGAAGAAGACCATGACTATTCTTGCAGATAGCTTGTTTTTGATAGAGTTCAGGTACTAACAAAATGATAGAAACATAGGGTAACTGCCATCGTTTATATATATTTCATCTGACGAGTTTTGCACAAAACATGGGTAAAACAGACGAGTTCTGCATGCAAAAGATGCCTGGTAACGATTGATTTTTTCTAGCGGAAATGCTTGTTTTATTGTTCAGTGTATTGAGCAATAATACAGTTTATTACTCATTATGTTGAGCAATAATTAAATATTGGGTGTGTCATTCTTTTTATTATGATCTCAAAATCAGTTCTTGGAACTATCGTAAAAGATCAATTACAGGAATTTAAGGCATTACATGACTCCGTTATACGTACAAAACTTGATTTAGCAATTTCTTACAAAGGATCCGCAGCGTTTGTGGTCAAAGGACTCAGACGCAGTGGAAAAAGCACTCTGTTAAAACAGATAATTACAACGCGTTATCCTGACGATTTTTCATATTTCAATTTTGATGATGAACGACTCATCGATTTCACTGCAGATGATTTCCAAGTACTTATGGAAACGATGATCGAACTTTTTGGAAAGAGTGAAACATTGGTCTTTGACGAAATACAAAACATCACTGGATGGGAACTCTTTATCAATAGAATTCTTAGGGAAGGTTATACCGTGTTTATTACCGGATCAAACGCTCATCTCTTAAGTAAAGAACTTGGTACGCATCTTACAGGAAGACACGTGGATATCGAACTCTACCCCTTTTCGTTTACAGAGTTTCTTAAAGCAAACTCAGTGGACATTCCGATGAAAGGATTATATTCCACTGAGGAAAAAGCGCTTCTTTCAAAACAATTCAAGCAATATTTTGAGAAAGGTGGTATGCCTGAAGTTGTTGTCCTTCAAAACGAGCAGATGCTCACATCAGTGGTCAATGACATCATCTATAAGGACATTGTCAGCCGCTACAACATTCGAAAACCAGCAGAGTTTAAAGCAATACTTAAATTTCTCATCGCAAACATCTCAAATCAGATCAGCTATCGATCAATTCAAAATAATTTCAATATACAAAGTTCTAATACAATCCAAAAATACATAGAGTATGCAGAGGATACCTATCTTATCTTCATTGTCCACCGATATGAACCAAAACTGAAACAGTTCGATAAAAACCTGAAGAAAATCTACTGTATTGATAATGGAATCATCCTTAAACATACACCCAACATTCTCAAACGACAGGGAGCCTTACTGGAAAATCTGGTAGCGGTCCATCTTAAAAGGCAGGGAAAGGAATTTTATTACTATAGAGGAAAGACTTCTGCAGAATGCGATTTTGTGATTCCAAACGAAAAACAAGCGATCCAGGTATGTGCACACCTTCACCATCAGAATAAGGATCGAGAGATTAAAGGACTTAAAGAAGCACTTGAAACACTCCATGGAACACAAGGGCGCATTCTAACATTTGATCAAGAAAAACAACTCACACAGGATAATAAAACAGTCACTATCCAACCAGTCTGGCAATGGCTTTTGGAAAATGAATCAACTAATGGGTAACATATGTTACTCATGCAGATCTTGTTTGCTCTCTACATATGGTCCCTTGCATATTATGCATTTATCTTTCACGTTTGAATCATTGATGGTTCATAGCTGCCATTTTTGATAATACCTGCCTGTTGACTTTCATAATGACTATCTGCCATCGTTGATAATCGTAGCTGCTGAGTTTCATATATGATTCACCTGCTATCCCTGATAATAAAAGTGGGGGTAACTGCTATTGTTCATATATGAAGGATAGCAGACGATGCTTGCAAGCGAGTTCAAAGCGAGTTCGTTGTGAAATGAGTGTGAATGAATAGTATGCCCCTTGTTTTTCCCTCTGTTGCAAGGGTAGATAGCTGCTGTTTTTCAATTACATAATTTTCAATGGCATTGTACAAAATATAAGTATTTTATGCAATAGTAATGAAAACATTTATAAATAATCACCAAATATACATATGTACCATGCTTACAAAAGAACAATTAAAACAAATAGTTGTATCTCAAAGAGAAAACATTTTAAAGAAATCTTTTGGCATTGAAAGAAGTGTTCTAAAAGAAATAGAACAAAAAAGGAAAATGCCCCATGTAATAGTTATAACTGGCGTAAGAAGATGTGGTAAATCGACACTTCTAAAACAGATAATTGAGCAATACTACAAAAACAAAGAATTTTACTATATTAATTTTGAAGACGAACGGCTTTTTAATTTTGATGCAAGTAAATTCGACGAGATATATGAAACTCTTGTTGAACTATATGGGGAATGTAAGACCTTTTTTATAGATGAAATCCAGAACATAAATAATTTTGAAACATTTGTACGAAGATTTTGTGACAACGGATTTAAATTTTATATCACAGGATCAAATGCAAACCTGTTAAGTAAAGAACTTGGCACAAAACTTACAGGAAGACACGTTGATATTGTAGTCAAACCTTTTTCATTTTTAGAATTCTTAAAATTAAAAAAATTCAAATTTGAAAAAAATATGATGTATCTTACAGAAGGCAGAGTGAAAATTAAAAAATTGTTTATAGAATATCTAGAAAAAGGAGGGATGCCGGAATATTTACAATTTAAAGATGATGAAATACTTATGAGAACATATGAAGATATTATTTTAAAAGACATTATTGTAAGATACCATGTAGATAACATTGCTTCAATAAGAGAACTATATCAGTATATGGTAAGCAATTTTTCCAACAAATTTAGTTACAACGCTATTAAAAAAATAACTGGAATAGGCAGTGTGAACACAGTAAAAAAATATATCTCTTATCTTGAAGAAACATTTTTTGCCAAAACAATAAATAAATTTGAACACAGCATAAAAAAACAACTAATAAACGATAAAAAACTCTATATTATCGATAACGGTTTTCTTAAGACACTATCAACAAGACTCACAAAAGATAAAGGTTGGCTTCTTGAAAATATTGTATTTAACACGCTAAACAGACAATATGTTGATGTTTTTTATTTTTCAGAAAAGCAAGAATGTGATTTTGTTACTTTGAAGAATAAAAAGATACATTCAATAATGCAGGTAACATGGGAACTAAACGAAAACAATAAGAGCAGGGAAACCAATGGTTTGATAACAGCAATGGATACATTCAAACAAAAAACTGGGCTTATATTAACATATGACCAAGAGGATGAATTAAAAATTGGAAATAAAAAAATAATTGTAAAACCAGTTTGGAAATGGATTTTGGAATAAATCAGATTAAAACTGAAAATCACCCCATAATTATAACAAAACTGCAAGAACAACCAGTAGGCAAGTTTCCTAGTTAGCTTCCGAAATGTTAAATGGACTCATAGGGAGGTGAATTGTTGTGCATAATTACGGAAGGGAAAATGGATTGATTTATATACTATTCATTTAGAAAAGACTATGTTTTACGTTTTTCTTAAACAAAG
>JAUWCF010000056.1 GCA_030609445.1 Thermoplasmatota archaeon
ACATGGAAAAAAGCGTTAAATGGAAACAAGAATGAAGAGTACATCGTTTCTTCAAAAACAAGTAATGAGCCTGAAGATGAAAAAAGATAGATAACAAAACTAACAATGAGTTTTAATGTTTATTATAAAAATTCAAACCATATGTAAAGGTATTTTGTGAGACGGCTTCAATATATCTTTGGTATAATAGCTCACCTACAAACTTCTTCCACATCTGGTGTAACTGTATCCTCCATCGAGGATTTGATTGGATTAATATACTGAGGTTAGATAATCATATCTTCTGATAACCACGTTTAAATCAATTAAATACAAACCTTTAAATTAAAATTTATAACATTTATTATTGTACAAAAACTACCTACGATTAACTTTAAAACAATGCGAAAATTATTTTTAGGTTAAGGTCTAAATTATAATAAATACTCTTTTGTAAACAATGTATTATTAAAAGACTTAGAAATGTTAATCAAGCATTTTAACATCAATTTTATCATCTATTTTTATTAACGCCCCCTCTGTTCTTTTTCCCATACTACAATTAACGATAACACTATCATGAAACATTGTCATGCCCGGATCCTCATGAACATGTCCACATAAAACAAGCCGTGGCAGGTAGTTTTCAACAAGATTCCTTAACTCTTTACTTCCTATATGACGACCAATATATACTTTATCTTGAAGTTTATATGGCGGAACGTGAGTGACAAGAACAGTTTTTTCATCGATTACTTCACCAAATGATCTTTTCTTACCTTTATCAATGATAACATTTGTTAAAGAAACTGTTTCTCCCCCCATTCCAACAAACGAAATACCATTTTTTATAACTCGTTTTAAATCAATATTTTCTGCATTACTCTCACTTATTGCAGGACCAACTTCGGATGTATCAATGTTGCCAGGAATAGCAAATGTTTCAACAGGGATTTGATTGAGAAAGTTTGTTGCCACCTCTCCTGGTCCAAACTGAGTGATATCGCCACAAATGATTACAAGATCTGGAGAATATTTTTTAATATTGTCTAACACGGCATTGAGCCTGTATTGTGATCCATGGATATCTGCAACTGCTAGAATTTTCATACAAATAGCAAATAAAATCTAAATTAAAAATCTTGCTGCAAATTTGCAAGATCGCACGACAACATAAAATTTACTTTCTAAACATTGTTTTTCAATCTATATGTTTATCATGTGGTATGTTATCCATCATTTCTTCATTGAAAAAAATTTCAGATAGCCGTCCTTCCATCTGGCTCCCATTCATTTCTTCATTGAACAGAATTTCAGACAGTCTTTCAACAAACTCTCTGCTTAATTCCATGCTTTCCTCTCCTATGTTCCATCCTCTTTAGTCTATATGCTATTTTTACTTAAAAAGCTTACTTAGCCAATTTTTTTCTATAATACTTGCTTTTTGAGCCCAGAGAAATACATTAATAACACCTTCCTGATAAAGGATAAAAATATCAAAACGATATGAGGACGTCATATGGGAAAAGAAGAAGAAATCACAAGGAACTTAACAATGATTGAATACTATAAAGAACAACTGAGTTCAATAGATATGCAAGCACAATATCTGCAAGTAGCAATTGCTGACTTTCATAAAGCAAAAATTACTGTTGGACAATTACATAACGCTGCTGACAAATCAGAAATACTTATCCCCGTTGGTGGAGGAACATTTCTCAACGGAATTCTCACAGATCGTTCGAAGGTTCTTGTTGACATCGGTGCAGGTCTTGTCACCGAAAGAACAGTTGATGACGCGGTAAAAAAAATTGAGGAAAGAATTAAAACTCTTCGAGAAAACCAGGAGAAACTTATATCTATGGCGCAAAAACTAGAAAATGATGCAACTGAGCTTTCACAAAAAACACAGCAGATGATGAACGACACACAACAGTAATTTATAGGTATGAATCATGTTTAAATTTTTAAAGAAAAAACTGAAAGTATTCGAAAAAAAACTTGAGGAAGAAATAGATGCAGGGCTGGAAAAAGAGGTTACTGAAAAACCTGAACCTAGAATTGTTGAAGAAAAACCTCTAACAGCTGAGAAGTCAAGGGAAAAGCCTAAAGCTGAAGTAAAAGAAGAAAAAGAAGAAAAAATACTTCCAAGGCGAAAAAGAGTAAGAAAAGCAAAAAAAGAAGTCAGTGAAGAAAAAAAAGAACGAGAAAAGCAGATTGATAAGCAAATAGAAGAAGGCATTGAAACAGAGCTACAGCGTATTGTACAGACGAGAAAAAGCATTGAAGACGCCGTAAAAACAGATAAAAAACCCTCTCGAACCATAGATGAAAAGAAACTTGATGAGCTCTTATGGGATCTTGAAGTGGGTCTATTAGAATCTGATGTCGCCTATTCAGTGATTGACTCTATAAAAAAGGATATTAAAGATGAAATTAGAAATACACCTTTTGTCAGACTGCGATCTGGTGATTTTGTTGAAACAGTGCTTAAAAATGCGATATCGCATGTTCTTACCGCTAATGATTTTGATTTTAATGAGTTTATAGAGAAAAGCAAAAAACCTATCGTCATCATGTTTATAGGAGTAAACGGAACGGGAAAAACGCTTTCCATTGCAAAAATCGCGCGTCTCCTGCACAAACAAGGGAAAACATGTGTTATGGCTGCTGGCGATACCTTTCGAGCAGGAGCCATAGAACAACTCACAATTCATGCAAATAATCTTGGTGTTAAAATTGTAAAACATGGCCCTGGTTCCGATCCAGCTGCTGTTGCCTATGATGCGATAGAGCATGCAAAAGCAAAACATAAAGACGTGGTACTTCTCGATACAGCTGGAAGAATGCAGACAAACTCAAATCTTATGGATGAGATGGCAAAAATAAAACGCGTCGCAAAACCTAGTCTCATAATTTTTGTAGGCGATGCACTTTCTGGAAATGATGCCGTTGAACAAGCAAAACGATTCAATGAAGTCGTGGGGATTGATGGTGTTATTCTCACAAAGGTAGATACCGATGCAAAAGGTGGAAGTTCATTATCCATTGCCTATACCATTGGAAAACCACTGCTTTTCATTGGTGTTGGTCAAGAATATGATGACCAAATACCATTTGACGCTGAGTGGATGGTTAAAAACATCTTTGGGGAATAAAACATTCAATTGAGAATTTTTGTCCCATCAAATGATTGACTTATCATAGCATTTTCTAATTGATCCAATCGTTTACCATTGACGACGTATGTTGTAAGCCTTGCTTGTTTGATTATTTCTAAAGCAGGGCCATCTATTACTGTGTTTTTGCCGGCTGACTCCCATCTGGTTCCATGGCTTTTTACAAGTTTATCTATTGATATTTCTTTTATCTGTTTTGCATCACTGTATTTATTTGGATCTTTATCATAGATTCCATCTACATTTGTCGCGATAACAAAAAAATCAGCACTAATTTTTTCTGCAAGCTCGGCACCCACCATATCCGTACTATGTCCTGGTGTTGTTCCTCCCATTACAACAATAGAATCGTCCATGTTTTTTGCTTCGTCTGTTGTATAAGGTATTTCTTTGTTTGCATTTTCTAAAATATTTGTTAGAATCTTTGCATTCACTCGTGTAACATCAATTCCTATCTGATCCAACGTATGTTCGTTAAAATTGAGTTCTCTTCCAAGTTGAATGTATTTACGTGCTACATTTCCACCGCCGACAATGATGAAAATCTTATATTGTTTGCTTATTTTTTTTAAAAGATTTGATAGATTCTTAAGAAAAACAGTATCTGCTTCTTTGGAGAGAATAACTGATCCACCTATTGAAATAACAATATTCTTCATTGAAAAACCATATATTTTGGATTTATTTAAAGTTAGACCAATCGCCAAGCCTAAAAATTGAGATTTTCTTATGCTACTTCAGGGCTAAATTGTCCTTTTGAAGGCTTTGCACCAAGATGCACTTGCGGTAAAGGTATCGGTGGAGGAAGCCCTAGATCTTTTGCAATACCAACTGCTTCTGGGACACATGCATGCATGACTGCTGTATGAATATGACTTGCTGTTTGATTCGGCATTTTATGAGTATCGAGCCATTCTTTTGCAATCTTTTTTGCATCATCATTTTCATAAATCATTGATCCTTCAAGTTTGATCATACCAACTGCGCCATAACTTGCTGTATATTGAAATTCAATTGTTGCAGAATTATTTGATTGACTCTGGATCTGTGTTACCTGACTATTATGATCTATTCGTATCTGCTTTGGCTTCTGACTGCGATCAATAAATCGCCTTGCTTCAATAGATTTAAGTTGAACGTTTTTAATTTTCATATCTGCCTCAATAACCAACAACTTGTTTTTACATGTTTCGTTGAAATTTCTGACGCCAAACTTAAAAATACCAACTCTATTTCGGGCATGGGAGTTTTATGGACTTTATTTTCAACTCAAAAACTGAAACGATGCCGCGGAAAAAAATTCAGGAATTACAGCTCAAACGTCTGAAAAAAACGGTTTATCTTGTCTATGAAAATGTTCCTCATTACAAAAAAAGATTCAAAGAGCAAGGGATCAAACCTGAAGATATAAAAACACTTGAAGATGTAAGAAAACTGCCATTCACAACTAAGGATGATCTCCGAGAGAATGCGCCGTTTGGCCTTATGGCAACATCACTTGATAACTGCATTGAGCTGCATGCATCATCAGGAACAACTGGTATCCCTATCACTGTCTGTTATACCCCAAATGATATTGAGGTGTGGTCAGAAGTGATGGCTCGTTGTCTTTCAATGTCTGGTCTTACAAAAAAAGACATCTTTCAAAACCCTATTCCCTATGGTACGTTTACTGGTGCATTTGGTTTTCATTATGGCGCTCAGAAAGTAGGGGCGATGGTGATTCCTTCTGGAAAAGGACAATCAGAGCGGCAAATCAAACTCATGCAGTATTACAAGAGTACGTTTATGTCTGGAGTTGCCTCCTATGCATTACGTCTTGGTCAAGTAGCACAAGAAATAGGGGTTGATCCGAAAAAACTTGAGATAAGAAATGGTCTGTTTGGAGCAGAAATGTTTACAACTGGGCTTAAAAAACGCATTGTGGAAACATGGGATATGGACGTTCACGATATCTATGGTCTCACTGAGATGTGCGGACCAGGTGTTTCAACAGATTGCGACCAGCATGACGGACTTCATCTGTGGGAGGATCATTTCCTTATTGAAATTATTGATCCAAAAACATTGGAGCCCATAGGTCTTGAAGAAGAAGGAGAGGTTGTGCTGACGACACTCACAAAAGAAGGAATGCCACTATTGCGATATAGGACAAGAGATATTGCAAAACTCTATGATCAAGAAGTATGTGAATGCGGACGAACACATATCAAACACTCCACGATTAAAGGACGCAGTGATGATATGATCATTATCCGTGGGACAAATATTTTTCCTGGTCAGATTGAATCGGTTCTCATGAAAAACCATGATGTTGGTAGCAACTGGCGTATGGTACTTTCAACCAAGCGTGATGTAGATGTGCTTACCGTAGAGGTGGAGACAAAAAAACAGCTAAGCCAATTTGATACGGAAAATCTTGCGAAAAAACTACAAAACGATATAAAATCAGTAATCGTATTCACTCCAAAAATTGAGGTTCTCCCGCCAAACACAATCCATGATACTGGTCTGAAGGCAAAACGAGTGATAGATGAACGGAAGGCGAATTAGTCATGAATGAAAAAATCAAAAAATTTGTGAAAAGAAAAAGGCCACTTGCAGAAAACGAAGTAAAAGACCTGCTCAATCTGTATGGTATTTCCACGACAAAATATAAAGTCATTAATACGGAAAGCGAGTTAGATAAAATTGGTTTAAAATATCCTGTAGCACTTAAGGTATGTTCCAATAAAATTCTTCATAAAACCGATGTCGGCGGTGTTAAACTCAACATACGAGATGAACAGGAGCTCAGAAAGATTTTTAAAGAGTTTAAAAAGAAGTTTCCGAAAGAAAACCTTCTTGTCGATCAAATGGAAGAAAAAGGTGTAGAAATCATTATCGGTCTAGTTCAGGATCCCACTTTTGGTCTTTCGATTATGTGTGGAATCGGCGGGATTTACACTGAACTCTACAAAGATGTCAGCTTTCGAGTTGTTCCAATTGATAGATATGATGCAGAGCAGATGATCGAAGAGATAAAAGGAAAAAAATTATTAGAAGGATTTAGAAACATCCCTGCAAATAAACAACTAGTTATAGATATCCTCTTAAAAGTATCAAAAATTGGTGCGGAGCTTGATGAACATATTGACCAGATGGATTTAAATCCTGTATTTGTATACGAAGAAAGCTTATGTGTTGTTGATGCAAAGCTTATATTAAAATAAAAGAGTAGGTGTAATGGATGATGGTATCGCAAACAGAAGAATATAAGATTAAAGATATTGGCCTTGCTG
>JAUWCF010000175.1 GCA_030609445.1 Thermoplasmatota archaeon
ATAATTTTTTCTCTATTTTTACGTCTTGAAAAGAAAACTATTTGATGGTGAAACTGCATTCGGGTTCTCCATGGCAATAGGATTCGCATTGTTAAGCATAAGCCCGCTACACGAAAAAGCTGTCTATGAGACACTGAATGATAAGGATAAGATACCTGAGATAGTCGAGATTCATCCGTTGTTTGGAGAGTTTGATATTCTTGTAAAAATTGAGTGTAATGATATCGATTCAATTGGTGATGTCGTTATTAATAAAATTAGATCAACGAAAGGTGTACTTGATACAAAAACACTTATTGGGACCAAGAGCTTATCAGGGTAAACTCTCTTTTTAATCTTTTTTATTAGTTTTTTGTTGACGGGCGAGAAATCTGATTCTTTCTCCAATTATGGCTATTTCTGCGATGAAGTGTAATTCTTCTTGTTCTTCAATGCTGGAGACCGTCCCTACGACTAACATTTTTTCACATTTTCCCCCAATTTATATAGTGTTAGTTGTTAACACTATACGCATTAATATATTTGTAGTTTAAAATATAAAAACTTTTCTATATAATCAAAAAATATTATAAAAAAATTGTATATTTTTCCAGAAAATGCCAAAAAACAAGTGCATTCCATCACAGAAAAACAAAAAACATTGTTCTCTATAGATAAATTTATGTATCATTATTATATTATTAACTACCAGAAATGAATATGAACAAAAAATCAGTAACTTTATTGATAACATTACTATTTTTACTGACAAACCTATCAATGATAACTACTGCCAGCAACTCCATCCAAACGACAAACAAAGATACAATATACGTAGATGATGACAATACACAGGGACCATGGTACGGAACGCTGGAATACCCATATCAACACATAGGAGATGCAATTGAAAACGCAACAGAAAGCGACACTATTTATGTTTTCAACGGAACATACTACGAAAACATACTCGTTGACAAAGCTCTTTTGATAACCGGTGAAAATAAAAACACAACCATTATCGACGGAATGTACAACGAATTTATAATCAAAATAATCAAAGACGCTGTAACAATAAAAAATTTTACGATAAGAAACTCTGGAGGATACAAAAATAATGCAGGTGTGAAAATAGATGCAAAAGACAATCTAATAGTACAATGCATCTTCTACAGAACAAAAACAGGTATCTACGTAAACGAGACAACTAATAACGAAATAAATAATTGTACCTTTTATACCAACGGGGAAGGCATATATCTCAAATCATCACAAGCAAGCTACATAAGAAACTGCTTTTTTTCCCATAACGCACTTGGCATAAACATCGAACATTCAAATCAAATCAAAATAACAAATTGTTATATCCATACCAACGGAATCGGGCTTTTTTTCAACGACTCATCAAACATAGAAATATCTCGATGCGCTGTCTATAATCACAACGACAATCAAGGAGGATTTCACCTAGGTTATTGCAACAATTTTACTATATCAAACTGTAATATCTGCCACAACGGATTTGGCATGAAGATCGAGTATAGCTCAAACTTAAACATCATACATTCAGACTTTATTTGGAACACACATTTTGCACTTGAAATTGACAAGAATTCAGAAGAAATATTCGTTGAACATTGCAAATTTTCAGATAACTTCAGATTCGCATTAGTCGTCTGGAACAGCAACATCAACATCATCCACACCAATATACATGATTCTCTTTTTGGAATAGAATCAGAATATTCGCAAGTAACTGCAAAACACAACTACTGGGGATCGCCATTAGGGCCAGCACTATTTGACAGAACGACAAAAGATAGGATATTCTTCAAATTTGGATACATCAAATTTTTTCCCTGGCATATACAAAAAGTAGCAGATGCCGGTACAAACTGGGAAATAGATTATGACTTGTTTCCTGGAGAAGTCAATACATCACGATATATTGAAATAGAGCTTTCTGGAACAGATAGTGATGACGATGGCGGTCCTAACTGGTGGGAAGACAAATGGGGATACGATCCATACTCATGGGATAACCATAAACATCTTGATCCAGATGAAGATGGACTCAACAACATCGAAGAATGTTATACTGACGTGTGGGATTCAAATCCATTTCAAAAGGATGCTTTTCTTGAATTTGACTGGGTCAAACCACAAAATCAAGATGCACCAAACAAACCATCACATTCATCTATTTGTAAAATAAAATCTGCATTCAAACGACACAATATCACACTTCACGTAGATGCCGGAAAACTTGGCGGCGGAGAAGAAATCCCACCAACTTCTAATTTTTCTTATGCAGATCTCCGTGATCTCTACTGGAACTACTTCCTACACAACGACTTAAACAACCCACGAAAAGGAATATTTCATTATTGCCTTGTTTGTGATTATGGTACAGATCGAGGTTTTTCCTTTATGGGATGGGATCATTTAGACTCCTTTGAAATCTCTGCGCAGATGCTTCATGAAAGCTTCCCACGATACTCAAGAGATCATGTCATTATTTCAGGAGCCTTTCATGAGTTTGGTCACACCTTCGGACTTTTTGTCGATGATCATGGAGGAAATGACAACATGGTTGCAACAAAAATCTTTACCTTGCAATGGTGGAAATACCTAAATTATAAGAGT
>JAUWCF010000103.1 GCA_030609445.1 Thermoplasmatota archaeon
AAGTAAATTACTTATAAAAGATATCTATTATTCGCAAGATGCAACTTGGTGAAAACACATGGGCCGAAGACAAACAATGATGGAAAAATATAAGATGCAGATGAAGGCATATCGAAAAAAAAGAGGGAAAATTGACAATACTCCATTTTTACCGCCTAATGGCGTTATTTATGTAATGGATACGTTAAGTCCTGATGAAAAAATAAAGGTTGAGGTTGTAAAAACACGAATTAGAAGCCAAAGGGAAGTAGTTGAAAATTTAGCATGCCCGGTTTGTGGAAACCCTATGTCTTGGGATTCAAAATGGGAAGCATTTACGTGTACAAAACATGGGAAAAAAGCAATCTATGAAATAGTACCAGCAAAATAAATGTGACAGATATAAGTATACCTTATTGTATTATAGGTTGTGAGTCTATGGTTGAAGAAAAAATTGGCGTCATTGAACATTATTTTACACATATTAATGTTGCAGCTATAAAGATAACAGACGGTGAATTACACACTGGTGATACGATTCATATCGTTGGTGCTCATACAGATTTTACCCAAAACGTTGACCGGATGGAAGTAGAGAGAAATCCTATTGAAATTGCAAAACCAGGAGATGCAATTGGTATAAAAGTGAAAGATCGAGTTCGAGAACATGATATTGTATACAAAGTACCTAAAGGTGAATAAAATATGAAAGAATTATCGGAAGTAAGATTGCTACGAGTAAACAGGTATGTGATACTAGATGATGAGCCATGTAAAATTATGAGTATATCTACGTCAAAACCGGGGAAGCATGGTGAAGCTAAAGCAAGAATAGAGGCAATTGGTATTTTTGATGGGCAGAAAAGAAGTGTTGTTCATCCTGTCAAACATAAGGTACACATCCCTATTATTGATAAAAGGAATGCACAGATTCTTTCTTTGATGGGCGATGATGTCGTTCAGCTTATGGATCTTGAAACGTATGAGACCTTTGAAATGCCAATTCCAGATGAATATAAAGGTAAACTTGCACCGGGTAAGGAAATAATGTATTTAGAAGCGCTTGGTAAAAAGAAGATAACTCGGGTGTAACATCGATTTGAGTATTACTATTTGATTTTGGTTTGTATGAATTTTCCAGACTATTTTGCAGATGCAGAAGCAGATTTTAATAAGGCAGAGTTTGTTATTTTTGGTGTTCCGTATGGAAAAATCTCATCTTTTCGACATGGTGTAGAAAAAGCTCCAAAAGAAATACGGCAGGCAAGTTGGAATTTTGAGACATATGATCTAAGAACGGGGTTGGATTTAAAAGATGTACAAATGCATGATTATGGAAATCTTGATGTAGATAATCTTGGCTATGAGAAGATGGTTGAAAAAGTTAAGAGTTTTACCTCTTCGCTTGTTACAGTAGATAAATTTCCCATTGCGCTTGGTGGACAGCATTCAATAACTCCAGGAATTATTAAGGCTTTTTCTGAAGATACCGCTGTTCTTTTCCTTGATGCACATATGGACTATCGAGAAAGATATGAAAGCAATATGTATAATCATGCATGTGCTATGAGACGGGTTGCTGATCATATCGATATGGGAAATATTGCAATGTTAGGAGTGCGATCTGCTGAAAAAGAAGAATTTAATGATGCAAAAACAGCAGGGCTTTTTTACCGTGATGCCTTTTCAATTCGTAAAAATGGAGTTTCTGAGACGATAAAAGATACAAAAAGATATCTTAAGGATAAGAAAATATATCTCACACTCGATATTGATGTTATAGATCCTGCATATGCTCCTGGAACAAGCACTCCGGAACCATTTGGGCTTACACCTTTTGATGTTTTAGAAGTTGTTGAGGCTTTCTCACAGCAACTTGTAGGTTTTGATGTAGTTGAAGTATGTCCAGCATATGATCATGGTGAGACATCGCTTCTTGCAGCAAAGTTGATACGATTGTTAATTGGTGCTGTTTGGAATAAGCAACATATTAAAAAATAGTGTTTTATAAAACATTAATAATAGTGGCTATAATTATATATAGTATAAATTATTTCTCTTTTTAGGGGGAAAAATTGAGTAAGAGAAAATTATTTAAGGCTTTTCTTAAAGACGAAAATGCTGTCTCTGAAGAATTCACATCACTTCCAGCACTATCAGTTGTGATGATTGGATTCACCCTCTTTATCTTGTTAATTGCAAATACCTATATGGCCTATGAACAACGAATTGACAGCCTTGAAAAATATCAGACTGGATATTTTATCGCGACAAAACTAACCAATCCTGACTGCTATTTCATAAAAGAAGGTGGGATTGTTGACCTGCCACTCTTGCAAACCGACATCAATCCGCTTAATCTTTTACGTGACGAGTACAAAGCTGCTGATGTTAACTTTATCGTACGAATAAGCTGGGATGAAGGCTTTGAAGATTTTCCTGAAGAATTGCCTGAAGGCATTGGAGATCGTGTTGCTGTCTCAAAAAACGTTGGTATTTATTTAAACGAGGCGCAGACAACACCAGGAAAACTAACAATTATCATGTGGAATGAAAGATGACGAAAAAGAGAAAATTTGTGAAAAACACCTATGGCGTTTCTGTAATGTACGATGCTGTTCTCTTCATTGTCATGGTCTCAATCTCAGGAGCTGTTTTACTTCCAGCATTGCAGAGCAATATTGCTATTGAAAGCTCAATTGAAACACATCGTGAGCATGTTGCAGATGAAGCATTAAACATGTTTTTGGTATCTCGTGTGGACAAATTTAGCTATAAAGTCGGTGGCGATATTTTGGATGATATCGCAGGAGATATTGGTATTGATAACTCGTCAGAAGGCCTTTATGGTACAATAACAAACTGGCTGCTTGCTCGTGAGCAGCTGCATAAAACACATGCGAACCTTATCGCAGAAAATCTCGGATGTCAGTTCAGGCTTCCTCTCTCAATTCTGGGTACGAACCGATTTAACTTTTTCACAGGCGACTTTGATCGGCATTTGAAAAATGAGACAACAAGATTTTTTAATACTTATCTTGGAGATAAATATAATTTTAATCTGACTGCGTGCTGGCATCCAATAAAAGGTGTGGATTTTGGAGGTGAACTATATGTTGGTCCAACACCACCTGATGTAGATTGTCATGTCGCACGAGGTTTCATTATGATGCCGTATTCGCCAGTGCTTGACATTGGAGATATTCATATTGAGTTTACTAGACACTGGATATATAATACACTCTTTGGTGACATCCTTGGAAAGATCCCCTTTTTTGAAAACGTCTCTGGAATTCTTAGTGATTTTGTCAATGGAACCCATCCCTTTAGAAATTATTCTAATGCATCAATTGCAATAAAGGAGAATGTTTCTGCATTGATTGATGGATTTCTTATTGACGGTATTAAAAATGCAAGCAATGCAACAGTATTTCCAGGTATTGTCAACGCAACACTCACCTATGGGTTTGATAAAATGAAAACTGCGATTAGTAATTTTACTAATAATGCAGTAAATAACTTCATGGGTGAGGCACTTGGATCAGTAGATAACGTATTTGCAGGTCTTGGCACGGGTATTTCTAATCCTATTGCAGAAGGGATAGTTGAGAAGGTCAACGAAACCATTCAAAGCATGCTTCAGACTACGTTAGGATCAGTATTTGAGGCATTTGATGCACTGGAGGCATGTATTAAAGAAAATGTGACAATGATCGTCCATGGTTTTATTTATCCGTATATCGAGATGTTTGTTGACTTTGTCTTTGATTTTATTGAAAAATATTTCGAAGAACCAATAACTGATATTATTCAGAATGTGAAAGAACAACTTTCAATCTTTTTGTTTGAACGTATTTCAATCAATAAAGCTGAGATTGTATTGACTATTTGGAAGGTGCGCGGATGATGCAACGTTTCCTTCATGATGATCATGCTCGTATTCCATTCTCAGTCATAGGTGTCTTCCTCATACTTGGAAGCAGTTTTACCACAGTCTATGTCTCACAGTTGGAAATGCAGAAAGCCGGTGAAATTGCAGGTACTATCGATTTTAATGAAATTGATAATCTTATTCGTTACGCTGAGGCAGATATTGCTACTGCATTAAACATTGCTGGTATGAAAGGGTTAAAAAAAATTGGTAAAGAACCAGTTTTAAATGTATGCGATCCAGGTAATAACCCATATGGATCAACTCCTTATGAGGTTAACCAGAATCGTTGCAAAGAGATAATCATGCAGGAGTTGAATGTCTATCTCACCGGTAATTATCTCTATGATATGTTCAACGATGGACGATATGCAATCAACGTGGTCATTTTAGATGGAGAGACTTATCCAATCACCTCAATGCATGACATAACTTTTTCAACCATGGATATGCATTTGACACGTCCACATAACGACATTCCATTGATTGATGGGATTATTGGACCTAAGGCTGAGAAGGACCATATTACTTATTGGATAGCAAGGGTTCCGATTGATATAGAAATAGGAAAACTTGATTCTACAACAGGCGAAAGTAAAGCAATTACCATAAGAACAATTAATACATCATCAATAATTACTTCTCGTTTTCCTTTGCTTGAAAGCCTTGTTGAGGAATATATCGGAACAATTAACCAGGATGA
>JAUWCF010000020.1 GCA_030609445.1 Thermoplasmatota archaeon
ATGGCTTTGTTGCTGCTAGGTATCTTGCAAAAACATGTAATGTATCAGTGTTTCTAACAGGAAATAAAGTAAAAACAGATAATGCAAAAGAAAATTTTGCAAAATTAAAAAAACGCGATATAAAAATACATAATGACCTTAATAAAGTTGATTCTTTACTTGGGGAAAACGATATTGTTATTGATTCTTTGCTTGGAATAGGTCTTATGGGTGAACTACGTGATCCCTTCTCTACAATCGTAAAAAAGATTAATTCTGTGAAAGATAAAACCATCATGTCAGTTGACGTTCCTACTGGACTGGGGACAAACCTTGCAATACGGCCCGATTATACCGTTACGTTTCATGATGTAAAAGAAGAAATGAACAAAGACAATAGTGGCGATATTCATATTGTTGATATTGGTATCCCAAAAGACGCGGTCAAATACGTAGGTCCCGGCGAATTATCTGTGTACTATCCACGGCCAAAAAAACAATCACATAAAGGAGAGAACGGCTCAGTACTTATTATTGGCGGAGGTCCCTATACTGGAGCTCCTGCACTTTCTGGTTTGGCTGCATTACGAACAGGTGCGGATCTTGTCTTTATTGCAACACCAAAATGCTGTTGGCAAGCAATTGCCTCATTTTCTCCAAACTTAATTGTAAAGGATTTAAATTCTGATATTTTAACTTCTGAAGATATCCCTACCATTCGAGAACTTCTCAATAAATGCGACAGTGTAGTCATTGGTCCTGGGCTTGGAGGTTCAAAAGAAACCGAAGAAGCAATACTAAAAATTGTAGAACTTGTCATAAATAAAGATAAATCCTTGGTTATCGATGCAGATGCGATAAAACCTATAGGAAATAAAACTGCTCTTTTGAAAAAATCCAAAACTGTTGTCACTCCTCACGTAGAGGAATTTAAAAAATTAACAGGAGTTGATCTCTCTAAAGATGTTGAAAGTAGGATTGAAACTGTTCGTATGTGGGCAGAACGATTAGACATTGCAATTTTTCTCAAAGCACCAGTTGATATTCTAAGCAACGGTAAAGATACAAAACTAAATAAGATTCATAATGAAGCAATGACTGTTGGTGGCACCGGAGATGTTCTCGCAGGAATAATCGGAGCGTTACTCTCCAAAGGTGTTGAACCATACAATGCCATAAGAATTGCAGCGTTTCTCAATGGTGAAGCAGGAAACGAAGCGTTTGTAAAAAAATCATATGGACTGCTTGCTACTGATGTAGTTGAAGAAATACCTGCTGTTTTGAAAAAAATATTTATAACGAACTTTTAATCCTGGGTTTATATGAGAAAAACTCTAATAATATTGGGATGCATCGTAATTTTTTTTACTTTGCCTGCAGCTGCTCAAATACTTTCACCAGTCGCACATCTAGAAGGAACACTAGATGCTGACACAAAGGCTTTTTTTGTCGGAAAAACAAGTATTTCAGGAATCTTTCAAGGATATCAAATGGATTCTTTTCAAGATAACCCCTTATTTGAAGAAGTAAACATTTTTCCGTTGTTTGGATCAAGTACATTTAACGATATTGATAGTGTTACTATTATTGATATACAAATAACAGATATTGAATTATTAGAAGACATCACTGATCTCGAAGAAAACAATGTCACTCAGTTTTCAAACGTACATATTTTTGCAGAGGAAGGTCCTTTTCTTTTGGCAGCTAATCAGGGAAAAATACATGTTCAATCTGATTTTTCTTATGCAATTTCCTCTATAATCAGCCTTAATGTTGAAACGAGCGATTCCTTTCAATTTTTAGTTATAGCAACAAATTCTCAAATGGATGCACATTTTTCTGGTGAATCAGCGTACTTAGTGCAAAGCTCGAATAATAGTAATGTACATATTGAGGATTCAAGCGGAAACACAGTTTGGAATGGGAGTTCAACAGACTATGTTTTTTTGATTGAAGATGAAGATTTTACTTTTGTACAAGATACTTCTGTCTATCTGTTTCCGTTAAACTCTGAAGAAACATACGAAACGACAAAACTATCTGTGTTTCCTGCAGATTCCCATTTTTGTGATATTTCTTCGCTTTTAAAAGAGGTGTCAGATTCAGCTGCGGGTTTTGGAGATATATCGGATATTTCAGAAAACATTCAAGGCTTTGAAGCAATTATTACGACTGCTTCTGCAATGGTTAACGGTGGAATGATTCTTATTGAAACCGATGATACTTTTTCAGTTGATGATTCATCTCAAACGTTTTCAAATATGGGTTTTGCACGAGGAAACAAATTTGACGTGACTATCTCATCGGATACGTATGCGCCAACTATCTCTGGTGACTACCGATTGATTTTTTTAGGGGATCATCTCTATAATTCTCAGGCAAAAGAAAGTGAAAACGGTGTTGCATTTCCTTTTCTACTCGTCATTATTTGGGCAGTAGCCATTGTTTTATTTATTTTATTTCGATTCTATTTTAGGATAGTAAAGCCCGTTCTTATCAAAAAAGAGATTGATGAGAAACGTGATGAGAAAATCAAAAAATATGCGTTCATCTTTCATATTGTAGCATTAATTGTCGCTTTTATCTTGTTAGACAGGGAGATTAGCTTTCAATTTGGGATGAGCGCAATCAATGCAGTCCTTGGTCAAGGTGTATCATTGATTCTTCTTGCATTTGTTATTGTTGAACTTATTTTGTGGGTGTTTGGTTTTTTGCTTCTTGCAATTCCTATTCGCATGATTACAAATTCAGGGCTTCGAATCATTGGAATCGGAAAAGGTGGTAAAGGAATTGGAAAAGGCGTTGGCGCTTTTGGTATATGGATCTTTTGCGCTTTTTACGTCAAACTCATTATCAATCTGATCTTTTTAATAATAAATCCGAATAGTTTGTTTCCGATGGGATAAAGATGAAGTCTTCAGACATACAACCAATCCCCAATGAACCTGCACTTCTTATTAAAGAGAAAAAAATCCTAGTTATTGCAGATCTTCATATAGGAATTGAACGAGAACTTCGAGAAAAAGGATTGCAAGTCCCCTCACAAACAAAATCAATGACAAAACGTTTTCTCTCACTTATTAAAAAATATCGTCCAGATGAAATCGTTTTACTTGGTGATATAAAACATAACATTCCCACATCGACCATACAAGAACGAAATGATGTCAAACATTTTCTTGAAACGATACAGTACTATGGTTCAATCCATATACTTCCCGGTAATCATGACGGCAACATCAATAAATTATTACCATCGGATATTTTGCTTCATCCATCAGATGGATGTGTAATTGAAGATATTGGTTTTGTTCATGGACATCGGTGGCCAAAAGAGGAAGTCATACAGTGTGAATATGTCGTTTTGGCGCATACTCATCCTACAATAATGCTAACTGATCGACTTGGCTATAAAACATATGACTCTTGCTGGCTACGAGGAAGCGGTAATACTACATTAAGAGAGAGATATCCGACGGTAAGTGACCCAAATATTGTGGTGATGCCTGCATTTAATCCACTCTGCGGCGGTATTGCAGTAAATAAGGAACCAATTATTGGTCCATTTGAGAAAATACTCAATGTAAAAAATGCAAATGTGTATCTACTTGATGGTTCTTCATTAGGGAAAGTAAAGGATATAAAATAAACAAGTTAAGCTTAAATAATACATGTTTTATACGAAAGCAGCTTAAAGAGTACCTATTGATGCCATATGGAGATAAATCTAACCGATCAAAATAAGATGATACTGCAGATATTCTTACTGATTATTTTGCCATGGATTGCGATACTTCTTGGGATGATTTTTAGTATTGAAAATATATGGTACTATCTACTTTCCATTACTTGGTTTGGTTCAGGCGTCGTATTTATGGGTGCATTAAATTAGCAAAAATAATGGCGAATTTTAAAGATGTCATTTTCAGAATTTTTAAAACCAAAATGATTTAAATCAAATACGTTATTTCCTTTTTCTGTTTATTGGGGTGGAAAGTTAAGATGGTTAATTACATAATTGTAACCGGTGGGGTTATTTCTGGCCTTGGCAAAGGGATTACAACAGCATCTATCGGGAAAATCTTGCAGATCCATGGATATAAAGTTACCGCGATGAAGATTGATCCATACATAAATTGCGATGCAGGAACACTTCGGCCAACAGAACATGGAGAGGTCTGGGTCACTGAAGATGGTGGTGAGATTGATCAGGATCTTGGTCATTATGAGCGATTCCTGGATATTGATATCCTCAAATATCATAATATCACCACTGGTCAAGTGTATGGTGCCGTTATTGAAAAAGAAAGAAAAGGTAAATATTTAGGGAAAACAGTGCAGCCTATTCCCCATGTGACTGATGAGATTAAACGAAGGATTCGACGGCCTGCAAATGAGGCAAAATATGATTTTGTGCTTGTTGAGATTGGCGGTACTGTCGGTGACTATGAAAACGTTTTATTTCTTGAAGCAGTCAGGCAGATGAAACATGAAGGCGATCATATGATCTATGTCCATGTCACCTATGTGCCTGTTCTTGAGACCGTTGGTGAGGCAAAGACAAAGCCAACCCAGCATTCTGTAAAACTTCTCCGAGAAATTGGTATTCAGGCGGACTTTATTGTTGCCCGTACTGAAAAGCCTCTTGATAATGTACGAAAGGAAAAAATCTCTTTGTTTTGTAACGTCCATGAAGAGGATGTTATTTCTGATTCCAATGTTGAAAATGTGTATGGTGTCACATTACTTTTTGAAGAACAAGAGCTGTGTAAGAAAATACTTCGTAAGCTTCATCTGAGAAAGGACGAACATGATTTGAAAGCATGGAAAAACTTTCTTACAAAAATTAAAAAACTTGATAAAAAAATAAAGGTAGGAATTGTTGGTAAATATTTTGATATTGGTGACTACAAACTCTCTGATTCATATATCTCTGTTATCGAGGCAGTGAAACATGCTGCCTGGAACAACAATGTATCACCTGAAATAGAGTGGATTGATTCAAAACTTTTTGAAAAACAACCTGAAAAGATATCTAATCTTGATAATGTAGATGGCATTATTGTTCCAGGCGGTTTTGGTCTTTCAGGCATTGAAGGAAAGATTGAAACAATTAAATATGCACGTGAAAACAATATTCCATACCTTGGTTTATGTTTGGGTATGCAGCTTGCTGTTGTTGAGTATGCAAGAAATGTTTGTGGTCTAAAAAATGCCAACTCAACAGAAATAGATAAAGACACTCCATATGCAGTAATAGATTTTATTCCAGAGCAAGTAAAAATATTACGTGAATCTAGATATGGTGCATCAATGCGTCTTGGCTCATATCCTGCAATCCTTACAAAAGGAACATTGATACATGAACTGTATGGAAAAAATACGGTACATGAACGACACCGGCATAGGTATGAAGTAAGCCCAGAATATATTGAGAAGCTTGAGAAACAGGGTCTACTATTTTCTGGGAGATCACCTGATGGAGTGTTAATGGAATTTATGGAACTACCCGACCATCCGTATTTTGTAGCAACGCAGGCGCATCCTGAATTTAAATCAAGACCTATGAAGCCATCCCCAATGTTTGATGGACTTATTAAAGCGACAAAGAAAAAAGAGAAGATGTCACCTAGGGTTATTTCTTCTGTTGCGTAGCTGGGGTTCTACATTGTTTTTGGTTCAAGTACTGTTCCATGTAACACGATGTTACTTGATATAAACCATAGTGGTGGAACAAACGCTACAAGTATAAAATACAATTTTAGTGAACTCAGCATTATTGGCGTTGTTGCGTACATAACAATTACGATAATGCCTATCCATTTTCGTATATGGTCCCTGTCAAATGTTTTGATGGAAAACAGTTTATGAATTGAGAAAAGCGTTATTATTGTAAGCATAAGGAGAATAGCAATCCGAAGAAGAATAGCAATTTCTCCTATTTGATTGAACGGAGTGAGAAAGAGAAACGGTAGAAATATCAAAAAACTCCGTGTGAGTTCTACAGCGTATCCAACTGTTTTAAAGGATGTTGGCAACGTGATCACTCCTTTACGTGTTTTTGCTCCTAATCTGATTGCAAGTGTGTTTGCTAGACCTTTTTCATCATGATCGATGTCTTTAATGGCGCCGTTGAACATATTCATAAATAGTACTTGTAATGTTCCAATGAGTGCAACAATCCATGTTAATGGATTTGAAAAAAGTTGCTCGACTGATTTGGTAGCTGTAGCTGCACCAAAAAGTATGAGGAAAAATATTGCTCCAGCGACAAAAAAATCCATTCCTGGATATTTTTTACTTGCAAAGTTATAGATAGTTGCAAGGATATAGGCAAATATTAAAATTGAAATAAGTAAGACATAACTAACCAGCTCTTTATAAAATAATATTGACACGACAAATGAAGCTATCATACAAGCTATAGCAAAATAGGCTGCTTTTTTTCTAGATATGCTTCCACTTACAAGTGGGCGTGCAAATAGTTCATTTGATAGTTTGTCTACTTTGATATCAACAAGATCATTGATAACAAAACCGTAAACATGTGAAAAACAACCGATGCAGAAAAGGACGAACAATTGAAACAGTGTTACTTCACTGATGGTCCACATTGATAATGCACCAAGTACTGGTGCGACACCAGTGAGGCCCATGTTGAAAAGGCGACTGATTTCTAAGTATTTGCGTATCATTTTGCAATGAGTAAATCAAAACGCCATAAAAACCCATCGATTCGCATCCTATATCTTTTTATAATGAACTTATATTTTTATTTTAAATGTTTGAAAAACTTCGTGCCTTTGCAGACATTGGAAGGACACAGGGTGTTACAACAACTGCGACTATCTCAATTGTTGGTGCTTTAACATCAACAGCTGCGGTTGAATGGTATCATATTGTGTATTTCACGATTCTTGCTATTTTTGCCCATATGACACTGAATACCTATATTGCACTTGGAGACATAGAGCTGGATGCTCATACATATGTGCCTTCAAGAAATCCTGTTTCAAGCGGCCTTCTTTCAAAAAAAGAAGCGTTAGGTTTTGTTTATGGTGGAACAATTGTCTGTGCAGCACTTATTTTATTCCTTGTTCTTTATACTGATTATTTATCTGTTTTGATGGCCTTTCTCTGCTTTATTCCTTCATATGTATGGCTTCTCTGGTATGGATGGAAAGGAAAAAGATATCTGATATCCTATGATCTTTCGTTTTCTGTTTCATATGGATTTAACGTTCTTTTCGGTGTTTTTGCAGTAGGGGGAATGCCAACAATATATACTTGGCTTTTTATCGGTGTTGTTATCTTTGCAGCAACTGCTTTTGCACAATGGGAAAATGGTCTCAAAGATGTTGATGCAGATCGTAGTGTTGGCGTGAGAAGCTTTGCTGTTGTAACACAAGTGAAAAACAATATGAAACTACATCTTAGTCATCCGTATTTTATCTACGGTGTCTTTTTAAAAATAGGATTTATTATCTGCTGTATTTTTGCGTTTTTGTATTTCAACAATATCTATTATCTCTTGTTTATTTTGCTGTATGGCATACCCTCTCAAATCTTTATTATGTATCGATTTTTAACAAAAGAAAAAGCTATTGATCATAGAAAGACAATACTTCTTGATGTCACTTTTGCTGCGATTCTTGGATACTCTGTAATTATAGGAAAAACAGGAGTTCTACCCATTGTCTTGTTAATTGTTTATCTAGTAGGTGGATATATGGTTGGCTCTATGTTTCAATATAACTGTGAGTTTAAATTCAACAGATTTTCATCATCAAAATAATGGGAAGAGATACATTTGTAAAATCTATTTTTTCTTAAGATAGGTATCAATTGACCGTCCTTTGCTTTTTTAGCTACAAGTAACGCTTTAATCTTCATGAGTTTGACTGTTTCTGATAACACTTTTTTTTCGACAATTTCATACATGACAGTCACATCTTAGAAGAACTTCTAATGTTCTGTATTTAAGATGTTTTTTAATAGTTTATGATGTTCGCCAAAAAGTACGTTAACTATTAAATAGAGAAAAAGCATTTCATATAATGCTTTATTTTTATATGATTTGGAGGTGGAAATATGGTTTTTGAGATTGCATCTAAGAATGACGTATTGGACCTTGTGAAAGAAAATGAGATTGTTTTTATACGATTGCAGTTTGTTGATATTCTTGGTTTCCCAAAAAACATATCAAAAATGTTGAAATAAAGTAAATAAGTTATCATAATGAGGTTTTTATGAACTATGAAGCTATATAAGGTGTAGAATATGAGCGGAAAAGTTGATGCAAAGTGAACTGTGACATTGCCGTCGTTGGTGCAGGGCCTGCTGGTTCTACAGCTGCCACATTTCTTGCAAAAAAAGCTTCAAAGTGGTACTTGTTGATAAAGATAATTTTCCAAGGGCGAAACCATGTGGTGGCGGTGTGCCAATGGGCACAATTAAAAGATTCCCTTATTTAAAAGACTCTGATTTTATTGAAGCGTATGCTTACGGTGGATTCATCCACTCGCCCTCTTTGAAATACCGGATAGAGTTCCATGGAGAAAAACCAGTTGTAGCTATGGTTGCCCGAGAAAGATTTGACCATGGATTAGCCTTGATTGCGGTTGATAATGGGGCACAGCTTCTTGATGGAAAACAGGTCAAAGATATTCATATTTCTCCTGACAACGCCGAGATTACTTTAGAAGATCAAACCACTATTTCCTCAGATGTAGTAATTGGGGCTGATGGCATCCCTAGTACAATTGCTAGAAAATCTGGTCTTACTCCCCAAAATAAAAAGGTTAATGTGTGTGTCTTTCAGGAGTATAAGGTTGACGAAAAAACACTCGATGAATATGCTACTACAGAACGTGTTGGTCACCTTCACCTCATGTATGAAAATATCCCAGGTTATGCTTGGTTATTCCCTAAAAAAGACTGTGTTAATATTGGTGTTGGCGAGTTCATGCCTTTCAGAAAACATACTACAAAGAAAGTTAATCTCATTGAGATGTATAACTCCTATTTTAAAATGCTACAGCAAGATAAATTAATACCTAAGGATCTTAAAATTGGTAAAGTCAAAGGTGGTAGTGTCCCAATTTATCCTCTTGAGCAAACCTATTCTGAGCGATTGCTTCTTTGCGGTGATGCCGCTGGATTTATCAATCCCGTTAGTGGCGGTGGAATCCATTTCGCGATGGTTAGTGGAGAAAATGCTGCAACCGTTATAAGCAATGCATTTGAAAATGAGAATTTTAAATCCTCATTTTTATCACGATATCAACAGTTGTGGATGGAAGAATTTGGAAAAGATCTACGGATGTTTGCTAGCTTCACAAACATCTGGCTTCGACAAGCAGAGAAATTTATTAAAATTGCATCAACAGTGATTTTGATGAAATAATTCATCACACAATATCAGCAAATTGAATATCAAGTTTCCGGTTTCCAAGCCAGGGTACATAAGGACAGATACTCCTCTTTTCAAGCTTCTCATTCATATCCTTAAAAAGCGGTACAAGA
>JAUWCF010000127.1 GCA_030609445.1 Thermoplasmatota archaeon
AATCGCACTAATGCCAAAAATTGCAATAATACTCAAGGGAGCCATCATGTATTCAAGATGCCTATGCGGGAAGAGTGCTGCACTGTTTGTCACAATGCTAAATGCAAGTGAGAAAACTATTGCAAGAAGCCAACCTCTAATAAAATGACCGTTTTTCTCCAGTTCCACATATCGGAAACCTGCAATGGCAAACCCAAAAACCAAAAGCAGCGGTATGGAATAAACGATTGATAAGGGTGTGAAGCTAAAGTTTGTCCAAGGGAGTTTTACAAGAGAAAAAAAAGCCATAGCGGAAAGGCAAATAATCATAGTCAAAGAAAACTTAAGTACGGCAGATTCCACAGAGGGTTTTTTCTTTTCTCTAAATAAGTTGAGTTTTCTCTTCAGCCAAATAATACCAAACATCAAAAAAACACCAAGATAAAAAAGAAGTATCATGTACTGGGAACTAATATGAATTGAGCCGAGTTTAAGCCCGCTTTTCATAAAACTTTCATACACAGGTGTTGCAACAATCATCCAATAAGAAAAAATAATGCCACTAGCCAAAATTATGTACACAACATCTTTTTTCAATGAAGATGCCCATTCCCTGATACTTGCGTTTTCAACAAATACAATCATTAGTAAAGATATAAGGTAAAAATACGTAGTCAGATGATGAGACATAACAAGCAGAATTGTTGAAATGGATAGGGGAATAATGTATCGCGTATCCTGTCGATATTTTATAAAAAAATACAATGAAAGCATCATAAAAAAATGGCCGACCGTAAGTGGTGAGGCATGGCTTGTTTGATACACATGAAAAGGCATAACAGCAAATAAAAGCATGGAGAGAAACGCCTTTTTTTTATCACCAAGAAGTTCATAGATGACAAAGTAGAAAATAAGCACAGAAAGGCCACCAAAAATTGGTGCAATTTTCGTCATAATTGTGAGTACGTCAACTCCAGTGAGCCAATGCATGCCTCCTGTGATAGCATATAATACGGGGAAATATTGATAGGAGCTTCCCCACCCGCTATATGAATTGAATAGGTCCTGATTTTCTACAAGAGATTTTGTAAGCCCATAATATATTCCAAAATCACAACCCCAAGCAGCATTAATCCATGCGGGAATAGAACGTATAATTATTGCTAGAGCTGTCACTACAATGATCCAGAAATACCAATTTTTCACAATCTCCCGAGGTTTAGGTATCACCATCAGCATCTCTCACCGAATTACTTAAAAAAATGAATATGGCAGCTATATATATTATTTTTCATCAATATTTATTTGGAAAAAATTTATCCGAATCTAATGAATTATATTCAATATGTTTTCTACGGTCTTATTTACATCACAAGCTCTTGTGATCCCTTTTGTTTTTTTCGCAATTTCAATATCTTTTTTTACATTTACTTCATCTTGTCTTACTGAATAAAACGTACCTATCATGTTATGATACTCTCCAAGATACTCTTGTTCTATCTGGCCTGGTGTAGGAATAAGTAATGCCTTTGCCCCAATTACTCCAAGATCCATTATTGTAGAATACCCTGATCGAGCAATAACTAGTTTTGCCCTATTCAAAAGATATTCTCTATCTTCCTTTGTTAGAAACGAATATGTGGTAATATTTTCCTTCTCTATTTTGGATGTCTTCTCTGATTTTCCCAGAGTCATCACAATATTGCCGGTTAGATCCTGAATCTGCGATGATAATTTTTCCTCCAGCATACTTCTCTGCGGTTCAGGGCCAGAAATTGATATCAGATAATCAACATCTTTCTTACACGTTTTTTTAGAAAAATCAGACAGAGCACCGACGTAATGAAGCATATTTTCATCTATTTTCTTAAGATTGTGAGATAAATCACCAGAGAAGCTATCCTCTCTGTAGTCGGGTACTATTACTCCTGAGAATCTTTTGAAAAAAAACTGGTTAAAAAGTTCACTACCCGTTTCAAACATACTTATCCTAAGAGGATTCATAATGCGCATTTGATGAGAGATAAAAAAAGAAGGAATCTTCCTACTATACATGTCGTATCTACCATCAGAAACGATGAGATCATATTTTTTCTTTTCTAGAAGTCTGTTGAGCTTAATGAGACCTGACTCGATTCTCTTGATAAAAAGTGGCCAATATATCATGCTTTTTGCCATGAATTGCCTAGCATTTTCCGAGAGAAGCATTGGATAATCAACAATATCAACATAAAAAGCATTATCGCCTAACTCCTTTTTCAATAAATCAAGAGACCGCCCGTTTGATATAATTGTGAGGCTGTTGTTTTCATCCATCAACTTTCTAATTACTGGTAACGACCGTGTCGAATGTCCAAGTCCCCATGAGCAGACTGCATATATGATTTCCATCGTAATTTTTGTATTCAACCAGATGTTAAATAACTAACTGGATAGCATCTTTTTATATGCGAAGATGTATTTGCATGAGAGGCTATGAACTTTAAACAAAAACTTACCGCTATCTCCCATAACAACAACAGCCTAGTTTGCATTGGTCTTGACGTTGATAAAGAAAAAATGCCTAAATTTTTGTTTGAATCAAGTAAACACCCATATTTAGAGTTCAACAAATCAATTATTGATTCCACTAAAGATATTGTTTGTGCATACAAGTTAAACATGGCGTTCTATGAGGTTTTAGGAACAGAAGGTTTTGAATTGTTGAAGAAAACAATCAAACATATTCCAAAAGATGTTGTCGTTATTTTAGATGGAAAACGCAACGATATCGGAAACACTGCGCGTAAATATGCACAGACATTATTTGAAACCCTGTCTGCTGACGCGGTAACTGTCAACCCATATCTAGGAAAAGATGGAGTTGCCCCGTTTTTAGAATATAAAGACAAATGTAGTTTTATTCTCTGCCGAACCTCTAATGCTTCAGCAGGTGATTTCTAGGATCTTGCCGTATCTGAAAATCTGCTTTACCAAATTGTTGCAAAAAAGATTAAAGAATGGAATGAAAATGATAATTGCGGTGCAGTAGTCGGTGCAACATATCCTGAGGAATTAAAGACAATACGAAGTATTCTTGGTGATGAAATACCGATTCTTATTCCTGGAATTGGAAAGCAGGGCGGGGATGTTGAAAAAACAATAAAAAACGGAACAAACTCCAAAGGGAAAATGGCAGTTGTTAATTCATCTCGCGGCATCATTTTTGCAGGAGATGATGAAGATTTTGCAACAGTTTCTCTGGAAAAAGCAATATCTCTTCGGGATGAAATTAACAAATATCGATAAATTCGTGCGAAACGTTAATTAAGTGTTTTTTTTATGTTATTTTTACCTTGGTTCGAAGATCTCCATGATTCGATGATTGGAGAAGCAAGATCAAGGTGACAAATTGATGTCGCTTAAGGGTCCCTCTCCGATCGAACCGACGCAATGTCAAGATGTGAAAAAGAGGACAACCACGATATCAAACATCTGTCGCGATATATGTTGTAGTTCCAATTCCACTGCTGCTTTACCGGAATGGCTCTGCAGCTACACCCAACACCTATATGTTGTTGGGTGACAGCGACAAAAATTTTTAATAATTGTAAAATGATGCAGCAGATGCAATTATTTCTACATGGGTTTAATACTCTGGAGCTCTGCTCCGATTGGGATGGCAGATTTTAGGCGATTCTGTTTACTTTATAAGAATAATAAAATTTGTGTATTATATGTTACGTCTTATATTACTTAAATTTTTATACATTTTTAGATACTATTATAACC
>JAUWCF010000050.1 GCA_030609445.1 Thermoplasmatota archaeon
ATATTCATAAGAACCATTGAATAATATTCTTGATAAAGCATAGCGATATCTGCTTTTTCAAGAAGCCTGTTTTTTGTTGTCTCACTGATATTGAGCTGTTCAAAAGTGTTTGCAAACAAACGCCTACAAAATCGTGTATACGTCGTTGATTTCATTGTTATATTTCCTCATCTAGTATATTTTTCAGTTCATCTCTAGGTTCCTCTCCGTGTTTCCCTCCAGAGTTCTCTTCTTTTTTCTTTTCTTGTAGTTTTATTGGTTCTTCGTCTTGTTTTTCTTTTAGATTCTCTTTTAATTCATTTTTTGGATCTTCCAATGCTTCATTTCTAACCCTTTTCATTACTTCGTCAGGAAACTTTTGATAATCAGCGATAATTCGTCCAAATTCTTGATAGGAACTCACTTTTTTCTTTATCATCCATCGAAGAACAAGCATCCGGTTTTCCAGTTCTTCTTCAAGTTGATCGTCACTCCAGGCGTTTTGTTGTTTTATTTTATTAATAATTTTACTGGTTCTACTGCTTTCAAACCGGTCATCTGTTTTTGAAACCCAAGTAAATGGTGCCATAAAAATGAGTTGATTAGTATCGCTATCAAGCTTTATGATTTCAGTAACACTAGTCATTCTTCGCACCATCTTTCCACCAATTGGCACTGCATTTTGAAAGACAATAACATCTAAAGAGGTAAGAAGCGCCCGTGGCAGTGAGACTGGTGGGTTTTCCAGTCGTTGAATAAGCGTATGAATCGTGCTTGCATGAACTGTTGCATAGGCGGTATGTCCTGTCGCCATTGCTTGAAAGAGGCTATATGCTTCTTTTCCTCGTACCTCCCCAACAATAATGACTCGTGGTCTTTGTCTGAGTGCTGCTCGTATGAGATCAAACATGTCGATGTCTTTTCCTGATTTACTGTCATCTGCTGTTGAAAAACCTTTTCTTGTGGTTCCTGCAATCCAGTTTTTATGTGGAATATTTACTTCTCTCGTATCTTCTATTGAGACTATTTTATGGGATGAAGGAACAAATAGCAACAAGGCATTCAGAGCAGTTGTTTTTCCACTGGCAGTTCCTCCACAGAAAAGAATGGACGCACCGTTTTCAATTGCCATCCAGAAGTATGCAGCCATCTCTACTGAAAATGATCTAAAGTTTAGAAGATCAATTGGTGTGAGTGGATTCTCTTTGAATCTTCTGATGGTAAACGTGGAGCCTTTGGTAACTGTTCGTGAAAGAGTAGATTGAAGCCGGGAGCCATCTGGAAGTTTTCCATCAACAATAGGTGAAAAAATCGATATTTGTTTTCCAGAGACCTGGCAGAGCCGTACTACAAACGAGTTTAACTCTTCTTCTGAACCAAAGTAGATATTTGTCTCAATTGCTTCATATTTTCTGTGATGAATAAAGATTGGTGGTTCAGGTCCATCACACGAGATATCTTCAATACCATCATCATGCATAAGAATATCTATTCGTCCGTATCCTAAGAAGTCTCTGAAGATATGATAATAAATCGTATCTTTTGACTGCTCATCAAGTGGTGGTTTTTCTACCTCGTCTAATTCTTCTGTTTCGTCTTGTTTCTTTTTTTTAACGAAAAGCTCTTTGAATGTTTTTGGTTCCTTCTTTTGTTTTAGTTTTGGTTTCTTCTGTTGGGCTGTCTTTTTTAACAACCCACTTTTTTGTTCTGGCTCTGGCTCAAGTTTAATGTCATTATCTATTACGATTTGAGCCATGGTTTCTTCAAGAAATTTTTCTTTTTCTTCATCATCCATGTCAAACGTGTCAATGTCGGCAAGCATTTTGAAGAGGTGAGCAAGTTCGTTTTTGATTTCTTTTTCTGTCTCGTTAAGCTGCGGTTCAATTACTTCATAGCGATATTCATTTATGTTGTGATCAAAAACAATTCTTCTACTCCCAAGCTTTTTATATCCAAATTCTTGTTGTTCTTCTATGACGTCTATTGCTTGTTTTCCTTCAGATGATATACCTATGTCAAGTGGTTTTTCTTTTGTCTGTATTTTTTGTTGAGCCTTTGCCAGTAAGCTTTGTGGTTCTTCCTTTGGTTCTTCCTTTGGTTCTTCAGTGAGTTCTTCTTTAGGTTCTTCTTGAATCAGTTCGGATTCTTCCAGTTGTCGTTTTTTCATTTGTGCTTTTTCTAAAAGACCCATGGTGTTCACTTAGCCGTATATTTGCTGATTACTTTCTCATATAGTTTAAAATCTTCAGACTTTGCAAATTTATCAATAACATCGTCAGGAAGATTTCCTAAAAGATCATCAGTCATAAGCAGAACTTTTATCACATCATCATCGACAAACGTTGGTGTTTGTTTTGTCTCAACAGATTTAAGAAGAACGCTTTCTTTTAACTCATCATATTCACCGCGCATTGTTTTTTCCTTTAAACGTTTCTTTTCCTCTGCTTCTCCCTCTAAGATTTTGATCATTGCTTCTTTTTCTTCCTTATTTTTTTGCTTTGCCTCAAGTCTTGCCTGTTTCGCCTCAAGTTTCTTTAGCCGTTTTTCTTCTTTTTTCGATACCGCATATTCTAACTTTTTTTCTTTTGCATATACTGCTTCTTTCTTCAAAAGTTTTTTTTCTTCGGCCTCTTTTTCTCGCTTCTCAAGCAATACCTTTTTTCCTTCTGTAGTTCTTTGCTTTACCTCTAGTTTTTCTTTTTCTGCTTCAAGCATTTGTAGCCTTTTTTCTTCTTTTTCTCGTTCTCGCTGTTCTTTCTGCCTTCTTTTCTGTTCCGCATCTTTCTGTTTTTCTAAGTCTCGTTGTTCTTTTTCTTTTAGTTTTTGTATCCTATCTTCAAAATCAACCGGGATGTATGATTGTTTTTTTTCAAGCTCTTTTATTTTCTTTTCATCAAGAGTTTTGCCATTCAGATAATAAATCTTTGCTTTACCCGTATCTTCTTCTGTTTGTTGCACTGTAGTAACAGAATCACACTTTTTATCACCAAGTTTTTTTATCTCTATGACTTCGACTTTTTTACTTTGCATTGTTTCGGTATCTTTTTTGGATTCAGAACCACCCTCAATCTTTTTTTGAACGGCTCCTGATTCTTCCGCAAGGGAACTGAGATTGATGATTTCAACATGTCTTTCTTCTGGCTTTTTTATCCGTAGAACATCTTCTGTCGTATCAAAAGTGGAAACAAATTTAAAACTTGGATTATGAATTGTAAAAAACTCTGTTTTGAACTCGTCAGGCCTTGTGAGTTGTTTATAAAAAGAAGTATCTTGTTTTTTTCCGAGTTGAAATGTAGATACCTCTGTTTTTTTACTTAAAGATGTTCGCATTTCTATAAAAGGTTCTTCTTGAGAAAGAGTTGGCTGTTGTGTAGAAACCAGTTTGTCCAATATTATTTTTTTCTCATGTTCTCTGAATATTGTATCGATTTTTTTTACAATATCCACATGAAAATCTATTGTATGCTTTATTTCATCTAGTTTTTCAGGCAAAACGATACTCGTTGCTGATAATAAACGATCTACTGGATTTACTTGCCTTATTTTCTTGTCTTCCTGTAACGGAGGCATTCTTCACCCATCCCAATTTTTTTTAGAAGATGCTCTACAATAAATATTTTTTTGTTGCATCCCAAGTATCTATACTCATATATGTAAGTAGGTATTATTCTAATAAACGTTTCGTTGGTGCATTTTATTGTATGATAGGGGATTAAAGATTTCCCGTTTTGAAATCTTTATTTCTACATTTCCATCACCTCTTTTTGACATGCCTCCAAGATATCCATCAGACTAGAAACCATTGCCTCATTACGGCTTCTAGCACAGTTGTTAAACGATGTAAGTAACATTTGACAAATGTTCAAAAACGCCATTCTGCACACGTATCAAAGCAGCAAAAACAAGGGAAAGCATTGTCATTCCTGCTCGCAGTAGGAACTGTTTCCATCCTCGTCGTCCAGGATGATCATCCAACAATGTTGTAAGTTTCACCCGTCCAAAGTGCCCCTCCATGCGAACTCCTCTTTTATCACATATTTTTTTATATCCTTCAGGATCCGTCTCTGCCTGTTTCATTCTCTGATTTCTATAAAAAGCTCCAACAGTCTCTACTTCACCTTTTTTATAAAGATATCTAAGCATGAAATCAAGATCAGGGTTAACAATGAAATCATCATCCCGATGACACTTCTGATACCGTTTCTTTATTGCTTTTTCTTCACCTTTTTTACTAAACACCCAATTGTTTGCTATCTTGTAATACAAAGAAGTGCCATTGATTTCACTATGGGCAATATTGGCAAATGTAGCATATTTATCATCGACAGTCCTTTCTTCTTCACTAATATCAAGAAAAGCAAGATGTTCCTGTGAAGGAATCAGATTCCCTCCTTCGTCTGTGGTTATCTCCATAGGACTGTAATACAAAGGAATATCCAAATCTGCATCTATCGTACTATCAAGTTTATATCCTGAATGTTTATAATAACCACTGTATTTTGCTTCCTTATCATGCTTCAAAGAGCGGGTATCAGTAGCATCCTGAAACGTTTTTTTCCCTAATTGTATTTTTTTCTTTTGAAGAAGCATTTTTAGCGTTCCTACAACCCAGCATAAAACTAACGGAAGCTGTTCAATTCCAATCCGTTCAAATGTAAATTCCCTGAGTAATTCATAGTTAGGCATCTTAGAAAATCCTAGCTTCATGAATTCCTCCTCAGATAAACTATGATATGCCTGCCAGAGATTCTTTTTCTTGGATAACATGAAATAAGCAAAGAATCGAATTCTTGACCCAAATCTCTTTTTGATGTATTCAAAATATGGATATGATGTTCGTAGAAGATCCACTATTGGCTCTGGGTCAAGCCAACTTGCAAATTCTACTGCTTTTACTGGGCGGTTTTTAGCCGGATCAATAAAATATTTCTCTATCCCATCCAATATCGAATCAAGTAATTCACGGTCTTCGTCACTCAACAGCCTGTCGATTCTTCCATAATATTTTTCTATCTTTCTTTCAATATCTATTTCGGGCATCCCATTACCATCCTGCCAGTTTCCCAACGGGCAAGATTAAAAAATGGGATGTCTTTCTAATTATCTTTACGACTTCCAAAAAAACTCTGTTTGTTTTAAATACTAGGACCCGAAATCTTTAATCTCCTATAATCAATATGTTCATTTTGAGATTGAAAAATGGGTGTTGATTTAGGGGATTTATTTAAAAAAGAACAATGTACATATAAAGATTTCAGAGATAGAATAGTTGTTATCGATGCATATAACGTTCTTCATCAATTTCTTTCAATAATAAGATCGAGAGATGGAACGCCATTAAAAGACTCACACGGCAATATTACGTCGCATTTATCTGGTCTTCTGTATCGTACTGCAAATCTTACTGAGGCAAAAATCAGGCCAGTCTATGTTTTTGATGGTAAGCCTCATCCTTTGAAGGCAAGGGTAATTGAACAACGTAAGCACCGTCGTCTTCAGGCAGAGAAAGCATGGAAAGAAGCACTTGAAAAAGGCGATATCGAAACAGCTAAAAAGAAAGCACAACAGACATCTCGAGTGACAGACGAAATCGTTGATCAAAGCAAAGAACTTCTCGATGCACTAGGAATACCATATGTTCAAGCGCCTTCTGAAGGAGAGTCACAGGCAAGTTATATGGTTAAAAAAGGCGATGCCTATGCTGTTGGTTCACAAGACTTTGACTGCCTCCTCTTTGGTTCACTGCTCCTCATAAGAAACTTAACGTCATCAGGACGGCGAAAACTCCCAAACAAAAAAGCCTATGTAAAGGTAACTCCTGAGCTTATCCGTCTGAAACCTGGCCTTTCATCTCTTAATATTTTACAAAAACAACTTATCGACATGGCTATACTAATTGGAACAGACTTTAACGAAGGAATTAAAGGATATGGACCGAAAAAAAGCCTAAATCTTATAAAAAAAACAGGAAATGTTGAAAACGCACTTGCACTAATTGGAGGAGAGGATATTCCTACGATAGAGGAAATAAAAGAAATACGCAAGATATTTCTGAAACCTGAGATTACTGATGATTATTCTCTCAAGTGGTCTAAGCCAGATAACGAAGCAGCCTTAAAGATACTCTGCGATAGGCATCAATTTACAAGAGAAAGAATAGAACCAGTGTTAGAAAAAATTTCGACAATTGAAAACATGTTAAAACAAAAGAACCTGTTTGATTTTTAAAAGAAATGTCGAAAATATTGTCTAAAAAGGACAAACATTATATATATAAGACATCCCATAGTTTTATCTATAACTGGTTTGAATGAGATAATTTGTTCATACTAATGAATAGGGGGAATAATCATTATAGAGAAAGCGATAAGAGGAAATATTGTATTTTTAGTTGTAGCTATTTTTATTATGACAAGTATTGCACCAGGGTTAAGCACTGGTGATTCTTCAAAATTTTCATTACAAAACAATTCAATTTTTTCAGCAGATAACATAAATACCTGAATAGCGAGAGGTGTATGTACTACAACATGTTTAGTCTAATTTCCTCGTTCAATAGATCTTTCATCCCAATCTTCTTGAGTTTATCGTTAATTGACTTCGTTGCATTGAGATACAGAGTCTTAACCTCCTTACCAAAAATAACCTCTGTACGCTCCACCCGGCCAAGTTTCTGTAGTAGATCGAATGCTTGTTCCCATGTATTCTCTTTTCTATTTACTTCATGAAACTTGAACTGCAGTGTCGATAGAAGTCGATATGCAAGTACACATATGAACATATACGCTCTGACTCGATGTTCAAGACGATGTCCTGACAGGTTCCATTTCCTCATCTGTCTTGAGCATTCTGAACACCTTCTCTATGAAATCCTTCTCAAGATATGTGTTCACGATATCTCCAGCATCTCGTGATTCATCAGTGGAATAGAGAAGATATTTTCCGTCCGTGCTTTCTGCCATTTCAAGTTCACGTTTTTT
>JAUWCF010000166.1 GCA_030609445.1 Thermoplasmatota archaeon
GTCAAGACCGTTTTTGTCATAAACAGATCCTTTCATGATATCAGAAACAGCCACAACTGTCCAATGGAAATTGTATTTTTCTGTGAGCATGTCTTTTTTTTCCAAAAGTATCTCAGTGAGACCCTGACCTACAACACCAAAACCAATAAACGCGAGTTTAAACTGCATGATTTATGCCTCCCGGTGATGCAGTTTGGGTGCAGCAATAAACGTAAGTCCCTTTTCAGTAAGAGCACGAGCAGTATTGTTTATAGTTTCATGCTTATCCATATAACTCCGAGTTAAGTCAGGCATAAGCCCCTTTTCAGCTATATCAGATTTAGACAGGAAATATTCAGCGATATCCGAAGGATGTTTTCTTTTCTGTTCTACTGCGATTTCTCCACCTTCATGTTTGGCACTAATGTTTTTTACCTTTGAAGCAATCTCTAAAAGTTCATCTCTTCGATCATATGGCTGAATTACAATGCTCTTCCAAGTCTCAAAGATATGATGTTCAAATCGGACAAAATCCTCTAGGCCAAGTGACTTTCTTATATCTGCACTGAACTCTATTGTAGTGTTATTTACGGAGTTGGAAAAATTAAACCCAATAAGCGAAGTAGATCCATCTTCTCGGGAGAACAATCGTGCGGCCATGAGCGTCCAAAACACAGCATATGGGTTATCATTTCCCAGGTAAACAGAGATTTTAAACTCAATGTCTACCCCAAGCTTATGTAACATGTATGCTAGAAGTATAGTCCCTGGGTTGATGTTAAGAACTTGTTTTACACCATAGTTGGTATAATAATAAAGAAACTCATCTACCCATTTTATTGGATGATCATTTGGCTGACCAACTCCACCAAAATAACCAGTTATTGTTTCTGGTCCACCTAGATGGATGTTGGAACCATCGGTACCTTTTGTATCAAGTGTTTCACACCAGCTTGCTCCAAGGATCTGCATAGCAGCAGTCATTGCTAATAAGTCGTTGTCTTCTTCTTGTTCTTTCATACATCGTACACGTATAAAACGACCTGGCATCAGTTCACCTTTTTCTACAGCCTGATGTGCTTGGGTCATAAAAAACGGGAAAAACTGACAGGCACTTATCTCCAAAGTAACTGCGAAATCCTCATTGAATTTTGTTTCTTTAACCTTGTTGCCTAAAATTTTCTTACGGTATTCATCAACAGTAATGAATGCTCCTTTGTCTCTTTGTTCTATTAACCATTCCAAGTCTTTCACATATGGGGAGTTTTTCTCCTTCAATCTTGCCATTAGATTTTTTACTTTGCCTGCTTCTCTAGCCTTCCTGTTTATCTCTTCAGGTCCACCATATTTTTCAACTACATCTAAAAGATCGCTGACTAGTTTGTTATCTGGATTCATCAAAAACGCGTTTATCTCATCTAACCTTTTATCTTCTATAGCTAGTTTATCTCGTATATCAATAGACATAAATTATTCCTCCCTTAATATCACAAATTTTAAAGTTGTAAAGGGGCAAATAAAACAGAATTATAAATAATGTTTGGTTTACTATAACAGCAGCATCTGCCAATCCGTACATTTTTCAAATTTGCAAAAAATTAATTAAGAAGGTTATATGTTAGCAATATGGGGAGTATGAAATGATTATTTCACAGCTTAGTATAGCACCTGTTGGAAAAGATGTAAGTCTGAGTAAGTATGTCAAAAAAGTTATCAGTGTACTCAAAGAAAACAATATCACGTTTGAAACAAATGATATGGCAACAGTCATTGAAACAGAAGATCTTGAAACATTGTTTAAAGTAGTAGAAAAAGCCCATAAAGCAGTAATAGAATCTGGTGCACAACGAGTAATTACAGAGTTAAAGATAGATGACAGACGAGATAAAAATATAACAATAGGAACTAAGATAAAATCTCTTCAGTGAGTTCATATTATTTTTAGATATTCAAAACAGTTATATGTAATATTTTCATTCCGAGATTCGGGAAGGTATTATTGTGTCATCAAAAGATTTAGTTGAAATAGTTTTTCATGGACGTGGCGGACAAGGTTCTGTCACAGCAGCAAATCTATTTGTAGCAGCAGCCCTAAAAGATGGAAACATAGGTGTTCAAGCGTTTCCGTTTTTTGGAGCGGAAAGACGTGGTGCACCAGTTCGCGCATTTGCTCGCATCTCAGGAGGGGAAATACATCTCCGAAGCGAAATCTACACTCCAGATATAGTCATAGTACTTGATGAAAGCATCATGGGAATAGTAGATGTTCTTAAGGGCTTGAAAAAAGATGGGATAGTTCTTATTAATACTACTAAAAAATCAGAGGATTTTGGTTTTTCTAAGAAATATAATGTTGCAACAATTGATGCAACAGGCATTGCATTAAAACATGATATTCTTGTTGGAGGAATTCCTGTTGTAAACACACCCATTCTTGGAGCAATTCCAAAGATTTTAGATCGTGTAACCTTAAAATCAATTCAAAATGTTATAAAAAACAAATGGAAAGGAGAAGGCGGTGAAACAAACATGAAAGCCGCACAAGACGCCTATGACGAAGTGGAGGTGAACTTTTGAAGAAATACAATGTTGCTACAACGATTTCTTATCCTAAAAAAGGTGCGATGGGTAAAACAGGTAGTTGGAGGATTTTCAAACCAATACTTGACAAAGCAAAATGTGTGAAATGCCTGCGATGTTGGATTTATTGTCCGGAGGGTACCGTTATCAGAAACAAGGATGACACAGTTGATATTGACTATGATTATTGTAAGGGCTGTGGCATATGTGCCAATGTATGTAAAGTTAAAGCTATTACTATGGAACGGGAGGCGAAGAAAAAATGACGATGATGATTGATACAGGTAATTATATAGCAGCAAAAGCC
>JAUWCF010000146.1 GCA_030609445.1 Thermoplasmatota archaeon
AATCCTTGAAGGTGTAACTGTAGAGGCAAAAGGAGAAAACGTAACGGTATCAGGGATAGATAAAGAAAAAGTTGGACAGACCGCAGCGAACATAGAACGAGCGACAAAGGTGAAAAAAAGAGATATTCGTGTATTCCAAGACGGTGTCTACATTACCAGTAAAAGAGGATGAAAATATGACAAAAGAAAGTGTTATCAAAGAATTTACCTCACTGAACGGAGTCGGAAATGCAAAAGCAGAACTCATCTACATCAGTGGATTTGATTCAATTGAAAAACTGAAAAATGCAACAGTTGAAGATTTAAAAAATATCAAAGGAATTACTGAAAAAAACGCAAAAGACATCCTCAATCAATTAAAAGAAACGGGGGAAAAAGAAACAACAGAAACGAAACCAAAAGCAAAGGCAAAACCCAAAGAGACAAAAAAAGAAGAAAAAACTGCTCCTGCTGAAGAAAAACCAGAGAAAAAACCAACAAAAGAGAAAGAAGAAACAGTGGAAATAGTTGAAGATGAGGAAGAAGAAGGATACAAAGTAAAGAAAAAACCAAAGCTGAGTAAAGAGCAGAAAGAAAAACTACAAATTAGAAGACAGATAAAGAAGAGAACGCCAACGTTTCTCAGAGAGGAATGGTTTCGATACAAACGAATCCCAAAGAATTGGAGAAGACCAGATGGGATAACATCAAAAATGCGGATTAATCTTAAATATCGCCCTAGTAAAGTACGAATTGGCTTTCGAGTGCCAAAAGACGTTCGGGGGCTGCATCCATCTGGTTTTGAAGAAGTAATGATCTATAACGTAGCTGATCTCAAGGGTATTGATCCAGAAAAACAGGCAGCAAGAATCGGTGCTACTGTGGGAACAAAAAAACGTCTTGAGATTGCAAAAAAAGCAGAAGAGTTAGAAATTAGGATACTTAACATGAAGGTGTAAAAATGACTGATCTGCGAAATCAACGAAGAATGGCAGCATCTATTCTGAAATGCGGGGGAAACAGAGTCTGGATGGACTCAGATAGAACAGATGAAATCGCAAAAGCAGTCACGAGAGCTGACGTAAAGATTCTTATCAATGGTGGAGCGATAAAAAGCAAACAGATTCAAGGTATTTCAAGAGGTCGTAAGAAATTTAACCAAAAACAGAAAGAAAAAGGAAGAAGAAAAGGCCATGGGTCAAGAAAGGGTGCAAAGTATGCCCGCCTTCCAAGAAAAGAACGATGGATAAGGACAATACGTCCAATACGAACATACCTACGGCAATTACGAGACGATAAATCAATTGAAAAAAGCGTTTATCGTAAATATTATAGAAAGGCAAAAGGTGGTGAGTTTCGTAGTAAACATCATCTTAGAACACGTCTGACATCTGACGGTTTTTTAAAGGAGGATAAACAATGAAAGCAGGTCCTCGCTATCATGTAAAACCAAGAAGGCATCGAGAAGGAAGAACAGATTATCGGAGAAGATTACGGCTTCTTAAATCCAGAAAGACACGCATAGTTGTGAGAAAATCACTCAAAAACATTAGAGTACAATTTGTTGAGTACAGTCCAGAAGGAGATAAGATTAGTATCTCAGTTATTTCAAGTGAACTTGTTAAAAACTATAACTGGAAATATTCTGTTTCTACAATACCTGCAGCATATCTTACCGGTCTACTTGCTGGAAAGAAAGCAATGAAGAAAGGAATAAAGGAAGGAATACTTGACATAGGGAGATATCGACCAACAAGGGGCAATAAACTTTTTGCGGCGTTAAAAGGTGTTGTCGATGCAGGAATACAATGTCCCTATGATGAAGGAATGATACCCCCTGAAGAAAGAATTTTGGGAAAGCATCTCGATGACAAAATTGCTCCTTTAACAGGAGAAATAAAAAATAAGATTATAGGAGGCAAATAATGGCACCAAGAGGCCGTAGCAGACGAAGCGGAAGAAGGCCACCTCGTAAGAGAGAAAAACCTGTAGAAATGCACTGGGAACCAAAAACCCAACTTGGGCGAATGGTCAAAGCAGGGGAGATCTCCACAATGAACGCTGCATTAACTTCAGGGCTTCCCGTCAGGGAACCTGAAATCGTTGATATACTACTCCCAGAAGTTGAAGATGAAGTAATTGATGTTAAAATGGTTCAACGTATGACTGACTCGGGGCGAAGAATAAAATTTGTAATAACTGTTGCTGTTGGAAATAAAGACGGTTTTGTAGGTCTTGGTCAAGCAAAAGGAAAAGAAGTAGGATCAAGCATTAAAAAAGCAATTGATGATGCAAAAATAAATATTATCGAGATACGGAGAGGATGCGGCTCCTGGCAATGTGGCTGTAGAAAGCCTCATACTGTTCCATTTGCAGTCACCGGTAAAGGTGGATCTGTACAAGTAACATTTAAACCTGCCCCACATGGAATTGGTCTTGCAACAGGTGATGTGGCAAAAAAAATATTAACTCTTGCTGGAGTACATGACTGTTGGGCATTTACGCGAGGGCAAACTCAGACTGTTGTAAATTACGCAAAAGCTGTTTTTGATGCATTAAAACAAAATGCTAAAACACGAATTACTGAGAGTGAAATTAAAAAGATTAGTATCGTCTCAGGAAGCATTGGTCCCCCACCAGAAGAACCAAAGCCCGCTGTTGAAACAGAAACAAAGAAGGAGGCATAAAGATATGGTATTTGCAATTATAAGAGTCAGAGGGATAGTAAATGTAAACCCTGACATTAAACGTACACTAAAACTTCTTCGATTAACAAAAGTCAACCATTGCACACTTCTTGAAGAAAATAAGGTATACAAAGGCATGTTACAGAAAGTTAAAGACTATACTACCTGGGGAGAAATAGACAAAGAAATACTTCCAAAACTTATGGAATCCCGGGGAATGCTTGTTGGTGACAAACAAATCACTGAGGAATACATAAAATCTGCAACATCATATAACACATTTGAAAAACTTTCACAAGCAATACTTGACAATAAGTTTAAATATAAAGATATCCCTGATGTAAAACCGTTGTTTCGATTAAGTCCACCAAAGAAAGGATATGAAGGCATTAAAAGATCGTTTAAGAACGGCGGAGCATTAGGATATCGAGGGAAAGAAATAAACAAACTGATTGGGAGAATGATATAAAAGAAAAAAACGCCAAAAAATTATTATATATAATATGTTTTATGTATAAACTGAGGGAATGAAAAATGGAGGAAATTCTGTACAATATTGAGATACACAAAGATATGGACGAATTCCTAGGAAAGATATATTCAGATATCGACGGGGTAAAAGAGTTCAAAAACGAACGAATAGA
>JAUWCF010000133.1 GCA_030609445.1 Thermoplasmatota archaeon
ATTCCTGAAAAAGATTAAGAAAATTGTTTTTGAACTCGATCCGGAAAGAAAAAACTTTATAATTGAGGACACCGGCCTTGATATTGAGATAATTTTGACAATTGAAGATTCTCAATGCGGGCTCAAAGATTTTGACAAGGCAGATGCTGTAAAATATCTTAATTCGGAATTAAACTTTGATATTACAAAAGGACCCCATCTTGTGTGCGGGGATACATCATCTGATATCCCGATGATAGAAGCGTTTTTAGATAACACAAGGGATACATGGTCTATTTTTGTGACAAAAGACAATGAACTTGCAGAAAAAGTAAAGGGTATATGCCCAAATTCCGTTATTGTGCCTGAGCCGGATATGCTTGTAGCAATCCTGGGTTTTTTGTCTGTATAGCGGAAATATGAAAAAAATGTTGATTGTTTTAAGCATATGTATTTTACTTGCTGGAGTACAAACAACGCTGGCATTATCTACATTAAAAAAAGCGAATCAACCGAATTTTACCAATGAAAATTTTATTTTAGAAGACCTAGTTAAGGAGGATGGATATCGTGTTGATTGGTCACATAATCTAGACAGGATAGCATTTGATCATAAAGAAGCAGATGGATATTACGATATCTACACAATGAATCCAGACGGAACAGACGAACAATGCCTTACAAATGATCCAACTATTCCACAGGGCCATAAAGGATGTGCTGCCTGGCATCCATCAGGAGAATATATTGTTTTTACCTGTGAAAAAGAAAAATATTTCGGCAAACACATGTTTATATTATCAAGAATGCTTTCAAAACTAGCAGTTCCTGGAGAAGGCATCAACTGTGACTTATGGCTCATGAACAGTGATGGCAGTGAATTCTGGCAGATGACAGATATTAAAACAAAAACAAGACTTTTTGATAGACAACCATACACTGGAGTTTTACATCCTCATTTTTCTCATGATGGGAAAAAATTATTTTGGACAGAGCGAGTTGATAGAGGTGCAAAATGGGGAGAGTGGACGCTAAATGTTGCTGATTTTGTAACTGAGGGTGGCAATCCATGCTTAGAAAATATTACGATTTATCAACCTGGAAACGTGCCTTGTTTCTATGAAAGCCATGGTTTTTCTGTTGATGATAAAAAGATTATTTTCTGCGGAAATTTAGAAGCAGGTCAAGATGAGAACCATATAGATATATATACACTTGATTTAGAAACCGAAGAGCTTGTAAGACTAACTGATAGTATTGATGAATGGGATGAACATGCACACTATTCTCCAGATGGAGAAAAAATAGTCTGGATGTCAAGCAATGGACATGGTATGAACACAGCTAGAAAATGGTGGAATTACCTTAAAACAGACTATTGGACGATGAATGCAGATGGCTCAAATAAAACACAACTTACTTTTTACAATTCTGATCCTGGAGACGACATGCGTGTTATCTGCTCAGATTGTTCATGGAATACAGATGGAACCAAACTAGCTACTACAATGCTAATAATCGATGGAGATGATGTTACAGGAGGAATTGCAATTTTAGATTTTTATATTTGCGGAAACATAATCGAGGATAAAAGTGGAGCAACAGAGGAATACGTGGAAGAATATACCGTAGATAATATTACGACAATCACAGAATATGGAGGTCGTGTGGATTGGTCACATTCTGGAAACAATCTAATAGCTTTTGATAGAAAGGAGAATGATAAATATTATGATATCTATACAATGAAACCTGATGGATCTGATGAAATATGCCTCACTTGTGATCATCCTGACCTGCCTAATAGAAATATTGGGCAGCCTGCCTGGCATCCATCTGGCGAATATATTGTACTTCAAGTCGAAAAGGAAGAGCATCGAAGAACATTCTCAATTGCAACAAACCCCGGTGCTGGCCATTTCAACGATCTCTGGATTTTGAATGTAGATACAGGAGATGCTACTCTCTTATTTGAGGTCCCGAACGATAAAAACTATGGTGTTCTTCATCCGCACTTTTCCAATGATGGTACTAAGCTGTCATGGTCAGAGATGTATGAAAAACCTAGCTTTTTTCAGAAAGATAAAGCAGCTGGCTATTGGAAGCTAAAAGTAGCTGATTTTGTTGTTCCAACCGCAGGTGCACCAATGCTTGAGAACATCAGTGAATTTATGCCTGGAGAAATGGCATTTTATGAAAACCATGGTTTCTCACCAAATGATACTAAACTGATCTTCTGTGCAAATAAAAAGGGAACCGCTGTAGTTAAACATACCAACATCTACACCATGGATTTAGAGACCCAATCCTTAACCCAATTAACAAATGAAGCCTATAACGAGCATGCGATCTATTCTCCTGACGGAGAAAAAATAGTCTGGATGTCAGACAAGGATAACAGAAATAAAGGTACTGATTATTGGTTGATGAACCCGGATGGATCAGAGAAAAATAGACTTACATATTTTAATCAACGAAGTCATCCACACTATATGGGTAAAAAAATAACTGTAGCAGATAGTTCCTGGAGTCCTGATGGTAAAAGAATTGTGGCATACTATCATGATATGAAAAATGTTTTACAGGCTCTCTTTTTTCCAAACAGGATTGATGAAACAATTATAATGTTTGACCTTACAGAAAATGATTCTGTCCATGACAACGGAATGTATAATGTATAAGAAAATGGTTAGATTGAATAAAGGATTAATAGGATTATCTCTTATTTTTTTAATTGTATCAATTCTACTATTTTCAGGTTGCTTGTATAAGATTCCTGAAGATCCCAATACATATACCAGATCAATAATGCACGATGGTTTAGAAAGAACCTACAGAATCCATATTCCTCCGTCGTTTAACAACAATACTTCTGTACCTCTTGTTTTTGTGCTTCATGGAGGTGGAGGCACAGCAGACGGTATGGAAAGATCGCTCACACTTGGTGGTTTTAACGCTCTGTCCGATGAAGAAGGATTCATCGTTATTTATCCTGATGGATTTGAAAAACATTGGAATGACGGCAGAAACGTTAGCTATACTGCTCATCAAAAAAATATAGATGATGTTGGATTTATTTCAGCATTAATAGACAAGCACACAGAGGAATACAATATAGATTCAAAACGTGTATACGTCACAGGCATGTCAAATGGGGCACTGATGTCGTATCGTCTTGCTGGTGAACTATCTGAAAAAATAACAGCTATCGCACCAGTTGCAGGAAATATACCTGAAGATATGGTTTCACAGTATTCACCTTCAAAACCGATTTCTGTGTTGTTAATCAGTGGTACAGATGACCCACTTGTACCATGGGAAGGAGGAGAAATAAAGCTATTATTCCGCAGATTTGGGATGGTATTATCTGTATATGATTCTGTCAACTACTGGGTAGATCATAATAACTGTAACTTAACGCCTGAAATCACTTGGTTGCCAGATACAGATCCCGACGATGGTACATTGGTTCGTCGCGAAGTATATGGAGGCGGAGATAATGGAACCGAGGTGATTCTCTACGCCATCGAAGGAGGTGGACATACATGGCCAGATGGATATCAGTACCTATCAAAGATCATAATTGGTAAGACCTGTCGCGAT
>JAUWCF010000118.1 GCA_030609445.1 Thermoplasmatota archaeon
ATTTGTAATAAAATTACACAAAATTCTGATATATATTGGGGAAAAATATAAATATCATATTTATCACACTTCCTTTTGAAAAGGAGGCATAAAATGAAAAAATTGTTAATAATAATTGGTATGTGTATAGTATTTCTTTCAATGCCAGTATTGACTGCTTTTTCAACTGCAGTTACAAAGACAACTCTTGAAACACCACCGATTGAAGATTATGATGGTACCTTTATTGGTGGAATCGGCAGAATTTTCAAAGAAGGTGAGGAATGGTCTTTTGATACCCAAGGCTATCTTGCAGGTGTATACAAAGAAGGCATACGTTTTAACAAACTCTATGGTTATCTTTATAATCTAGGAGAAGAACAAGTTGGTTATATCGGAGCATATTTTGGCCATAAAATTATCATTGGATATGTCGAAGATATGGAAGAAAACAAAGCCCATATTATAGGCTTCCTGTTTTACAACGATGTAAATTTTGCTGGTAGACTAATGAGCTTTTTTGGTCCTGCACCACATATATGGGGAGAATACACACCAAATTAAATTCTTCCTTACCCTTTTTTTATTATTTTCCTTGCAAATGTAAGATAACCAGTATGACCAAGCATATCAAAACTAGGTCTCATCCCATGTTTAGAGACAATCATTTCTCGTTGAATGTTTTCAAAGGTTTTCATTTCAATAAAACCATGTTTTTCCAGCTCTTTCACTGTATTTTCAACTTGTGTTGTGAGTGGAGAAAATGAACAGAAATATCCACCTGTCTTAAGAGCATTCCATGCATGATTTACTGCTTCCCAAGGATTTGGTATATCAAGAATTATTACGTCGAGATCTTTTTCATCAATTCCCTCTGTAACATCTCTTAATTTCGGTGTAACATATTTTTCTAGCCCTGCTTTTTTCACATTTTTCATTGCATGCTCTATGAAATCTTCTCTAAAATCATATGATATTACTTTTCCATCAGGAGCTACTGCGTTTGCAAGAGCAATTGTGAGCGATCCAGAACCAATACCTGCTTCAAAAACAGTCTGACCAGATTCAATCGAACAATTAATCAAAATATGGGCGATATCTCTAGGTAAAATGATTTGCGCACGTCGTTTAAGACTGTGTAATTTATCTTGAAGAGATGGCGATAAAACCCAGAATTGTTTGTTGCCAATCTCAATCTGCCATCCATATTCTTTTCCAATGAGAATCGATGGATCTATTACTCCCACTCCTTTTATTTTATCTGTTTTTCCATCTGTATCTACAATAAATTTCTTCAAATTTGAATCAATAAGAACTACAATATCGTTTTTTTCTACAACTTTTTTCATGGAAATCTCCCTGAAAAATCTACAAGAGAACCAAAACTTAAATTTTCTATGTCAAGCTGATCAAGCCATGTTTCTCTGCATGTACAATCAAGATCATCAAAAACTTTTGTATCTTGTGATAAAGAAAATTCTGTAATTGCATCAAGAAAGCTACGGTCACATGATCTACAGTTATGTGCTCCTCTTATGCTTCCACCGCCGGCTATGTCGCATTTAACGTGTGCATCTGTCAATTTTTTACTTTGTTTTAGTATTTCAACAATGCTCCAAAGCCAAGCAGGTCGAAACTGTTTTCGTTTCCAAAGATAATCCACTACTGTATTACGCTGAACATTTGTAGGATTCAATGAAACAGTATCGGTATAAGAATCAATCTTCTCTATAGTGGTGACACTATCTTTGATAGATTCTTTTTCAGTTAAAAAAGGTGGTTTAACAAGTACATATGTCTTTAGTTTGGCATCATACTTTTTCAACATTTCCGCAGCATTCTGATAGCCACTGAAGGTAAATCCTTTGTTGATTGCATGTTCTCGGATAAAATCATTTGCCGTTTCAAGACCAACTCCTACTTCAAATGTTTTAGATCCGAACATGTCTCGTATTGTTGATAGTCTCTCATCAGTTATATATTCAGATCGTGATTCAACGGATACTTTTTCAGCTGTTTCTACAAGTCTACCTAGTATTTCATCTCTCACTTTTGGTTTTATCTCGTTATCGTCCAGAAAACTACCTGAAGTAAAAATCTTTACAAACCCCTCTCCCGAATACTGCTTCATAGCAGTCTTAAATTGTTTTAACAAATCATCATCTGATACTTTTTTCCACATACTATCATTGAAATATCCACACATGCTGCATCCTGATTTAAGCGCCCAAGAACACCCCCGTGTCCTGAAAATAATGACATATGCATCAACTACTGTACCGTTTAAAACATCTTTTTCTGACCAACACCGAACAGGCCTTGCCGCATCTTGAATTTTAGGTGTAAAATCCTTTTTCAAGGTTTTACAAAACTTTGCTAGTTCGTTCATTTCTTTTTGTCTTTCTTTCTGTATTTGAAGATGAGTGCAACAATGAAGAGAGAGATTAAAAATATCGCAATTTCAAATCCTGGTGTGGCACCTACTTTAATTGGGCATGGCAATTCATAATTAATTGTTCCTTCTTTTTGATCTTGTTGTAAAGATGCTAAAGTACAATTGTATGTAAGAAGAACGGGCTCGGAGCCAATATTTGAATCTGTCTCAGTAGAAAAATTGTATGATGGAGTATCCTCAACGATATTTGAAAACTTTTCAATTACGTTTTTAAAATAATGAATGGCTTCGGCATATATTTTTACTGTCATATTGGAGTTTTCTGACCAGCCCTCAAATTCTGTAGAAGTTTCATAGCCTTCTTTATCGCTTTCATCCTCTCGATCAACGTTTATTTCTGATCCATTGTTAATACAATAATATACTCTGAAATTTTCGTTACTTATTTTTTCATCTGTCTTAATAACTATTGCGTCTCCACTTCTAATATCATCAAATCTGGAAGAAGTAATTGATAAAGCATCATTACTATATTCAAATACTCCGCTTGTTTCAGTTATTAGACCATTCACATCAGTAACTTTTAGTGTAAATGCGCATTCACCTAAGAGGTTATCAGAATTTTCATAAATGTATCTAAAGATACTATCTACAAATGTAAATTCTGGTGTATAAGTGGTGCCATTAGGATCAGTTAATGTGAACTTTATGCCGCTCTTTTCAATTCCTACATTATCAAGGATATGTGCTGCAATTACAACAGTCCCGCCTATTTCTTGCATGCCTGGAAGAATAGCCGTTTCAACATGTGGTGTTTCATCATCATAAAACGGTGGGTTAACAAGGATAATGAGTACAACCAGCCATGTAAAAAAATAGATGGCATAGGATCCAAACCATCCTTTTCTCCCAAAATCAGTAAGATCAATGTTCAGCCGTGTAAAGAGATATTTAAGCCAGGATGCATTGAAAACACCAAGCAATAACACTAATTCCCAGCGCAGCTCACTTCCACTTAAAAGTGTCCAGAAGCTAAATGATATAAGGGCAATAATGAAACCAAGGAGGGACGAAAGAAACAATGTTTTAATATTTCTTCGTTCTTTTTTTAGGAATTTTTCTTCGTCAAACTTTGGCAGTTTAAAATCAATTTCTTCTTCGTCTGTTTTTTCTTTTCGCTTCTTTGCCATACAGGGCCCTGATAATGATTCCTATTTAAAGATTTTTCCAATCATTTTTTTTCAAAAAAAGCTATTTTTATCCTAAATAGTGCCATTTACAAAAATTCAATACCTTCAGGTAGTTCTTTCAAATATTTCTTAAATCCCTCAGGCCAGTTCTTAGGGTCAAGTCCTTTTTGTGCAAGAAATGCAGTTGTCCATCGCTCAAGACCAATCCCTGAGCATCCACTCCACAGCGTGCTTTTCTGCGCCTTGATGTTGAATGCTTTTACGTATTTATCTCCAAGAATACTTAGGTTTTGAAATTCAAGCCATTCTGATTTCTTACGATCCCCGCGATACGGCATATATGCCTCAAAATCAATAGTTCCCGTGTCTTGAGTGCTAGTATCCCCTATTTTTCCTGCTTGTTGCATATACCAAGGTGTCACCCATGCCATACGCCATTCAAGATCAAAGATGTTATTGAAGACATGTTTATATC
>JAUWCF010000213.1 GCA_030609445.1 Thermoplasmatota archaeon
TTCTTGGAAATATAGCAGACTCCACCAATTTCAGTGAGATCATAGAAAAACACACCGAAGACAAACGAATAGCAGATGTATTAAAGAACTTAGTCATCCTCAGAACCCTATTTTCCGATAGCAAACGCAAACTTGTCAAAATACGATTGCCTCACTCCATACTGAAAGACACTACAGACTTGAAATACCTGGAAGAAGTGTATCGATTTATGGATCACATCCATGACAATCTGGGAGACATCATGTATGATGTGTCAAAAAAAGCTGTTCAAAAATACTCTCTTAATCTCGAATACCTGATCATCGATGCAACCAGGATAAAAGTCTGGAAAGATAAACAAACAGGCATGATCCGTTTTGGATACTGCAGCAAGAATGACAGAAAAAACCTGCCTCAAATAAACCTCATTCTAGGAGTGAACAATCAGCAGATACCGTTTTTTGCAAATATGTATCCGGGCAACACTCAAGACGTTAAGATGTTCGATGATTTTATACACCGTATCAATACCAATTATCAGGAATTAACACAAAAGGTCAAGGAGAAGTTCATGGTTTTTGACCAGGGCAATGTAAATAAGGGCAATATAAAATATTTGAGAAAACTCAAACAGCAGGGAATTTACTTTATCTCTATGGTAAAAACAAATAGTGCCGCCAGATTTATCAAAAGAGTTGATAAGTCTACTATGCCTGTAATATATTCCAAAGACAAGTCAGGAAATGTGAAAACTGAGATATATGGTGAGTTGATAGAAGACAAGGTCTATGGAAAAAAATCCAAAGTGCTGGTGTGCTACAATCCAGATCTAATGGAGCAAAAGTGTGACAATCTGGATCGGAAGGTGGATATGGTGAAGAAAATAGTAGAAGATGGGGGCACTCTGGAAGAAGTCAATGGACTGATATCCAAATATAATCTGAAAAGAGCTTTGAAACCGGTTGAAAATGAGGGGCGGTTGGAACTTAATATCAATAATGATGACCTTGATACCAGGAAAAAGCGATATGGATTCTTTGTGTTGTTCACTGAACATCCAGAGATGTCAGCTGAAAAAATGATAGGGATCTATAAAAGCAGGGACTTGGTAGAGGGGGGATTTAGAGTTTTAAAATCGGAAATGGAAGTGAATCCGGTATTCCACAGTAAGGATATGCGTATCGAGACCCATGTGATCTTAGTTGTTTTGGGGTACTTCTTGCTCTCGCTTTTGCGGGCAATTCTAAACGACAGGGGTGTGAAATACTCATTTAAAAAACTGAAGGAGACAATATTATCTGGAAATGCAGTGGAAGGGTTCTACGAACATGAACAACTGAAGAATAGGTTATATTTATGGAGGCCGATTAAATCGGGAAAAGAGTTAGAAGAGGTTTTCAGTGCTTTGAAGATCAAGAGGCCACAATTTGATGTGAAAGAATGTATACCTACAGATATTGAGGTTTTTTAGAAGTTGATTGGTCCGGAGGATAGCGATTATGGCAATTTTTTTGCTTGATATTTGTCAAAGATGGGTTAAAAAGATTGGTGAACTGATTGCATCCGGGGTTGAAAAGGAACGCATCCTGTATCTTAACTTTGAAGACCCGAGACTTGTGGATGTACGTTTCAAGGAGATCAGGGATATCATAAAAATACACTGGCAGCTGTATCCGG
>JAUWCF010000185.1 GCA_030609445.1 Thermoplasmatota archaeon
CATCTTTATCAACCCTCATTTTTTAGACAGAAAAAGAAAAAAGAGGAGAGAATTGAGGTTGTTTTAATGTTAGAATAATGCCCGTCTTGATCCTACAGCCATGATCGACAATATCGCCATACTCAATGCAGTGATTATGATAACCACTATCTCGATGTCCACAACCGAGCTAAAACCGTCAGTCACGTTGCCGAGTAAAAGAACAGTCTTATTTTCATTACTGGAACGCCAATCACTAGCCACATAATAATGACCATAAATAGTGACAGTAATCTGATTATAACTACTATTAGTATCCCATTCAAAATTCAAAGAAGTATTAGAATTTGAAACATTTGAATTACTGATAAGAGTTGCCAAAGAAACATTCCGCCCTTCACCCTCTGGCAGTATATCACTCTTATTAATTATCGCACCATTCACCGACAAATTAAAATAAACATGCTTCTCATCATCCTGCGGTGTCGAACCATTAGCATAAATATAGAAATTAGTACGTGCACTATCAAGATCACTAACATGACAAGCTAAACTAACATTCCTCCAAGTTGTCTCATTATGCGTAGAATAATTAGTATAAGTATCATCATAAAAACCTGAATCCGTATTATCTGGATAAGTATCCACCAATACACTACCAAGCGTACCAACAATATACGTTCCGATTGACAATAAAGAAAAACCTATAAGAATTGCTATAGTCAATGGTACAATAAAAGTAAATCCCTTTCTGTCTCTAACAAAATTTTCCCTGTTTCTCTGATTTGCTTTCATCGTTATTTCCTTCCCATCGTTTTTTAAAGGGCAGAATATTAAAGAAAAAAAAGAAAGAGGGGATTGATAATTGTCGTTTAATGTTAGAATAACTGCCTTCGACTTCCCACAGACATTATCGCTAGTATCGCCATACTCAAAGCAGTGATTATGATAACCACTATTTCAATATCAACTACCGAGCTAAAACCGTCAGTCACATTCCCGATAAGAGTGATAGTTTTGTTTTCAAGTTCGCTTCGTTCTGCTGCTACTGGAAAGCTGTCTTCAAGTGTACTCCCGATTGTACCTATGATGTATGCTCCAATGGTGAGCATAGCAAATCCTATGACAATTGCCATGGTCATGGGTACAATAAAGGTGAAAGCACGATTCCTTCTAACATCCTCATCACGAGAAGTTTGATTTGCTTTCATAATACACCTTCCGTTAGAATAATGCCTGTCTTGATCCTACAGCCATTATCGCCAGTATCGCCATTGACAATGCAGTGATTATGATAACCACTATTTCAATATCAACTACCGAGCTAAAACCGTCAGTCACGTTGCCGATAAGGGCAACGGTACTTGCTTCATTGTCAGTGAGTCCTCCAGCGTTAAGATTGTCTTCAAGTGTACTCCCAATAGTACCTATAACATATGCACCAATTGTAAGCAAGGCGAATCCTACTACAATTGCCATAGTCATTGGCACAATGAAAGTGAAAGCACGATTCCTTCTAACATCCTCATCACGAGAAGTTTGATTTGCCTTCATTTCTTTTACCTGCCTAGAGACAAGGATTTTCCTATAGAGTATATAAAGAGTATGTCATGAGAAAAAATGATAAAAACAATTTTTACTTCTGACAATTTATTATTAATATTTGTTAAAATATCTTACGATTGAATAAAATTTTTTTCTTTTTGCCTATTTGTTCAATTTCTATTTGTGTACCTTTAGGAAGTGTTATAAGATTAATATGTCTAGTCCTTGCAACAGTTGTAGGATTTATAAGTTTTTTAACATCAATTAATTCTTTACATTTAATCCCTATTTTTTTGCTAACACTTTGCCAATTACCACCATGTATATCAGGATTATACTCTACAACAGGATATTCTAATAAATCATTAAAAATACGATCCATTACTTTATCTTCAAAAGGATCAATTACTATATATCCTTTATTTTTATAGGCAGGCATAAGATATACCAACATTATTATTATTTTTTATACTTACACTTCCAGATTTTCATACCAAGGGTTGTTGCGGATGTTATAGGACTCCATCATTTTCTCCCAAGGTTTAAGATAAAACAAATACAAACAGTATAATGCAAATATTATGCTGAAATAAGCAAACACAAGGAAAAACATACCGAAAGGAGCAAGTTCATACATTGGATTGCTGACGACCACACCGCTATAGTCAAAACCATACAGATCAATGCCGAAATAAGTCAGTGCCGTCATAAAGCTGAAAACAGTGTTAACGAAACACAATATCAATGCGAAAGATGTTTTAAGGATTGTCTGCT
>JAUWCF010000180.1 GCA_030609445.1 Thermoplasmatota archaeon
AATCTTTAAAAGTTCCTTACCAGTCAACTCCTTATAGCCCATTATTTCTGATCCTTCGTGATTCACATATTTAGTTAGATATTCTCCAAGAAGTGAGTAAAAGAGAGGTGAGGTTACATCTGCCCAGTATTCATCTCCATAAGCTCTTGTCCACAATATCTCTTCATGAGCGGTAAGCGTCGTGATTGGTCTTGATTGTAGAATATAAATCTCGCCGTTTTCTATAGACCATTCAATGTCTTGTGGACTACCAAAATGCGATTCTATTTGTTTACCAATTTGGGCAAGTTTTTGCACTTCATCGATTGTAAGAGAAGGCGAATCTTGCTTTGATTCTTCAATATCAGTAACTATTTTTTCTCCATTTGATAGGAAAATTCCCTGGTCCTTTTTGCTTATGTCTTTTTCAATTATTTTGCCTGTTTTTTTATCACAGAAAAATCTATCTGGACTGACAATACCAGATACTATAGACTCACCGAGACCCCAGCTCGACTCTATAATAATCGTATTTTTTTTAGTATTAACCGGATCAGTTGTAAACATGACTCCTGATGATTGTGCATTAATCATTTTCTGAACAATAACTGCGATACCACCTTTGAGATGTGGTATTCCTGCGTTATGTCTGTAGATAAACGCTCGTTTATTCCAATAGGATGCCCAGCAGCGTTTTACATACTCTGAAACTTCATCTCGAGGTATATTTAGAAACGAGTCTTGTTGACCTGCAAATGATGCTTCTGGTAAATCCTCAGCAACTGCAGAGGAGCGAACCGCCCAGAACGCGTTTTTGTCAAGTTGCCCAAGTGCTTTGTTAATGTCTTTTGAAACAGTACCTTCTAGTGTATTTGCTGTGATAAGTTCTTTTATTTCAATGGGGCGTGATTCTACGCTGCTTTCATTCGTAAAATCAATTGTTTCAAGAAGATTGAGTATTTTTTCTTTGAGATTTGCGTTTTTGAGAAACTGTTCATATGAACTAACTGGAACAACTAGGCCTGGTGGAACTGAAAAACCAGCAGAGGATAGTGCCGCTAGATTTGCAGCTTTACCGCCCACCTTCCCAACATCTTCTTTTGTAATGTGTGATAGGAGGATACTATTGTTGTTCATCGTATTACCAAAAGGTGTTTAATCTAGTTTGGTCTTTTAATCTTTCTATTTATGGACATTCCAGTTCAGGGAATGTACCCTCAGGCAAATCAGATGCAAGTCCCATGAAGTAACTTGTAGTCCAAATTGTCATACCAGCTTCCTGAAGAATGCCACACTTTCCCGCATCATAATCACATTCTGCATATCCTTTCATCATTGATAGTAAGGTTAGTTCAGATACAAGCAGGAATCGTGCACTCAAATCGAGTAGTAGATTGTATACAGAACTAGAGAGTTCTGAGTTATCCATGATATTTTCCCAGACATCTTGTCCTGCCGAAACAGATCCTTTACCCCAAGTTTCAAGCGCAATCCTTATTTTTAGCCATTTCCAGGTGGGGGGATTGTATAGTTTGTCTAACACGGATTTATATTGGTTGAGACTTTCAAATTCAACACCTGGCATCTGGCAGTCGAGAAATCTGTTAAAGACTATTATGTCATCAGGAGGTATTGTGCCATTGGGGGGATTCTCGAGGATAAAATTCAGGTATCCCCAGTTATAACCATAAAACAGAAGAAATGTTTTTATGGAAAATTGATTAACGATAAAAATTGTACTGTTGCGTCCCTGAAGGGCGATGTCGGTCAGTCCACCTGCAAAACATGTAAGTGCATAAAAGATGAATTTATCAGATTTTGTTTCCATTTCAACACCTAAAACATTGGGCATTACTTTCATGAGAACTTCTGAAATATCTTTAGAATTCGTGTTATTAGAAGATAGAGCATCTCGGAGCCAGACCCCTCCAAAGTAGCCAGAGAGATATAGGTTACCAAAAAGTTTACCTATCTGGGATTTTCCAGAGGTATGGCACAGTTCATCGGCAGACCGCATGGGGAGATACCCCAAGAAGAATTCTACGCCAGATGCGTTTTCTCCTGCATTAGTGCAGTAATCTAGTGCCAATTGCGATATGAATGTTTCATTAATTTCCATGGTTGGATTATCCCAGAAAGGGAATTGCGGTAGTACAACTGTTTGTTCAATCCCTGTATTATGGATGATTGGGCTTGCCTTGTCAGAGGTGCTATATAATGACCCTGATGGATTGATGGAATTATCGCCTATTACTATCGTTGCAGTGGAGATCAACCCGCCTGAAAATCCACATAAAATTAACAATACAACAAGCATAAAACTCGTTAAATTTCTTACATATCTTCCACTTACTCGGGTCATGTTTCCTTCCAGGCCAATGGAGAGTATGCCTCTAGCGTTAGCTTTTTAATGTAATGCCCCT
>JAUWCF010000134.1 GCA_030609445.1 Thermoplasmatota archaeon
AATGGTCGTGCGAGCGGGATAAAGGAAAACTCAGACAAGTTGCGGTTCCAGGTAGGCTTGCGAATGATAGTCGGTGCATCCCTCATTCCTTTTCCGCCACCACCCGCTGTGGCTTTTACAAGAAGCGGAAAACCGACTTTCTTTCCTTCTTTTACAAGAGTTGCCATATCTTGCTTGTTGCCATGGTGACCAGGAATAACAGGGACATTTGCTTTTTCCATTGTTTTTTTGGATTCGATTTTATCCCCCATCAGTGTTATTACTTCTGGTTTTGGTCCAATAAATTTTATTTTAGAATCATGACATGCTTTTGCAAAATCTGGGTTTTCTGCAAGAAATCCATATCCTGGATGTATTGCATCAGCACCTACTTTTTTTGCATGTTCAATTATTTTTGGGATGTTAAGATAGCTTTCAGATGGCGTTGGATCCCCAAGATTTATCGATTCATCAGCAATCTGAACATGAGGCGCGTTTTTATCAACCTCAGAATACACTGCAACTGTTTTAATTCCCATCTCTTGACATGCAGTGATTATTCGTACTGCAATTTCTCCGCGATTTGCAATAAGAACTTTTGAAAACATTATTCTTCTCTCCATGAAGGTTTTCTTTTTTCAAGGAACGCATCAATGCCTTCTTGACCTTCTTTTGATATACGTAATTCAGAAATCTTTCTGACTGTGAACTCTTTATAAGATTTAACATCCATTTTTGATAGATTATCTATTAAATTCTTTACTTCCCCAACTGCAACAGGTCCTGAAGAACGTACAAGTTTTATACATTCACTTATTTTTTCATCGAATTCTTCAGAAGACACAACATAATCAATTAAACCTATATTATGTGCAGTTTCTGAATCGAAACGCTCTGCAGTAATAAAAAAACGTCTCATATCTGCTTTTTTCATTCTCGGCGAAACATATGTTGAAATAACTGAAGGGATTATTCCTAGATTTGCCTCGCTGAAAGCAAATTTCCGACCGGGAATTGTAACTGTTGTGTCACAAACTGCAATAAGGCCAATTCCTCCACCAAATGCATGGCCATTAATTTTACCAATCACTGGTTTAGGACAAGAATAAATAGTCTCGTATAAATCCAAAAGAAGTCTACTGTCTTTGATGTTTTCTTCTTTTGTGTAGTTGATCATGCTTTTCATCCAGTTAAGGTCAGCTCCTGCACAAAATGATTTACCATTTCCGGTAAGAACAATACATCTAACATCCTCATCTTTTGATAAATCTTTAAAACACTGTGTCAACTCCTTCATAAGAAGTTCATTCATTGCATTGTGTACGTCTGGTCTGTTTAATGATACAGTAATTGTATCATTCTCCTTTGAGATTTCAATGGTTTCATAAGCCATAAAGTATGTCTCCCAGATTATCGGCTCCGATGATAAGGAGGATACATAAATGTTTCTATCACATTATCAACAATTGACGATAACTATTTGCCTTTAAAAACCGGCTTTCTTTTTTCTACAAAGGCAGTGACACCTTCATTAAAATCATCTGATGCTGCCGAAAGAGACGCAGTCATACTTTCAAGTTCTAAATGCGCGATCATATCGTTATCTAGACTTTTGTTGATAAGCATTTTTGCTTTTCCAACAGCTATCGGCGGTAGTTTCTTAAATTTTGAAACAAACTCTTCAACAGCATCATCTAATTTGTCTGCATCAATTACCTTGTTTACTATTCCAAGTTGTTGTGCTTCTTCGGCGGTAAATGTCTTTGATGTGAGAATATATTCACATGCTTTTTGATATCCGACAAGTTTTGTGAAAAACTGTGTACCACATCCCGGAGCAAGACCTATTCCAATAAATGCAGTTCCAAGCTTTGCATTTTTTACTGCGATAATAATGTCGCAAGCAAGAGCAAGGGAAAGTCCAGCACCAAATGCTGCACCGTTAACTGCTGCAATAACTGGTTTTTCCATGGTTCTCATCTCTATGACACATCGATGTATTGCTTTTGTGAGGTCACTAAGAAATTTTGATTTATCCTCTGCATCGTACATTTCTTTGACGTCTCCACCGCCGCAGAAACCTTTACCTGTTCCTTTGAGTACCACCGCTCTGATTTCTTGTTTTTTATGTATTTCTTTTAGAGCACTGTAGAGTTCTTCTCCGAGTTTTATGTCAAAAGAGTTTAGTCGCTCTGGTCTGTTGAGAAGTATATATGCAATATCGTCTTTGATGCTTATCTGAAGGGTTTCGTATTTCATATGTATCTTAGAATGTGGAAAAAGGATTTAAATTTAAGGGAAAAAAGAAAATACCATATATTTATATAATTATTCGTTAATAATAGCATATGATTAGAGACTGTATTTGTTTGGCATCTAAACAGCTGGCTGCATTCATCAAAAATGAAAACGCAGTGCTTGGTCTGCCGATGCGTCTAACAGTCTCAATTATCATCGGGACAGTAGCACTAATTGCAATACTTTCGTTTATTCTCAACCCCTGCCTGTTTCCAAGTAAGATGATAATATCGGTTGATTCAATAGTAAATGAAATACCTGCGGGTAATATATCAGCTGATTTTAATTTCACGATTTCGGTAAGCGAGGCAGATGGCCATCCCATACGTAATGCTAATGTTATCATCAAAGGATTAGGCGGAATTGGATCAGGTTCCACCGATGAAAATGGTGAAGTAACAATTCAGATAACTGTAGAGATTGAAGATGGACAATACGAAGGTTATCTAGACGTTTCTGTTAAAGCTGCATGTCATGAAACGTTTTCACAAAATGATATGATAAAGATAGTGAGAGGATCATGAGTGCTCTTTGAGTTTACTAATTTTTTCGTATACTCTGTCAACTCTAGCTCCAAGACTGATTGTTTTAAACAATGCGGAGCCAATAAGAAGGATCCCTACAATTGCTAAAAAAGCTGGCGAGATGATAATTCCTTTCTGACCAACAATGACAAGTATTGCAATAATAAATACAAGAATTCCACCGATAACACCAGTGAATTCTATAGGAATCTCCATACTACCAATCCTCATAACTGGGGGTTCTCTACGTTCAATTTTCTCCAGTCGAACGTTTACATAATGAGACATTTGCATCTCAGACGTTTGCAGCTTCTCCATCTCCTCTTTTATTTCAGCTAAAGACGAACTTATTGTACTGAGTTGGCCGTCTAAAGAGGTGATTTCATTTTCTTGCGATATCAGTTCTTCCTGCATGATAGCAAACTCACTGTCAAGTATTCTTGATACTTCTTCAATGTCTTTACTGCTTTTTTCTTCTTTTAAATCAGCAAAAATCCTTTCAATAGGTCCCTCTAGTAAATTACTTTGTATTGAGTCGTTGGAAGAATCCATGCTTCTTCGAGATATTCTTTTTTCAACAGCAGATAAACGGGAGCTTACACTGTTGGTAGATTGTTCTATTTTACGGATCCAACTTCTCATAGATTGAACATTGTCTTGAGAAGATATATTTTTCTTTGTTTTCTTTTTACTTGTTTTTGGTTTATGTTTATTCACTAACATAATCATACTCCCCACGTATCAATTCAGTTATTCTATTTTTAGAGAT
>JAUWCF010000073.1 GCA_030609445.1 Thermoplasmatota archaeon
AGTCGAATCATGAAAACAAGGAAAGGATTTATCCAAGGATATAATGGTCAGGCAATGGTTGATGCGGATAGTCAGATAATTGTCGCTGGTGATCTCGTCAATGATGAAAATGATAAACATCAACAGATTCATATGGTAGAAAAACTCAAACAATATTTAGACCGTATTCCTGAGAAACTGACGATGGATGCTGGATATTGGGATGAACAACGATTAAAACAATTAGATGATGATATTGATTTGTATGTTGCAACTGATAAGGATTGGAAGGAACGGAAAAAAATGCGGAATTGTCCATCGCCTCGTGGACGTATTCCGAAAAATTTGAGTTATAAAGAACGGATGGAGCGGAAATTGTTAACGAAGAGAGGGAAAGAGATTTATCAGAAGCGGGGGTGTTCGGTTGAACCGGTGTTTGGACAGATTCAGAATCGTGGTTTACGAAGGTTATTGCTTAGAGGGTTGACAAAAGCGAAGGGTGAATGGTTATTGATGTGTCTTTCACACAATTTGTTGAAATTGTGGAGAGCACAAGCAACAAAATAAGCAGAACATCATATTTTTTTTTATTGTTATTGCCTAATGTCATTTGAAAGTCTGTTAGATCAAAATGTGAACGAATACAGAAAATTATTTTTCAGACAGGCTCAATAGCAACTTAAAAACAATTAAATGTTTGAGATTCCTATAAGTACAAATATAAAAAAGGTATTCGAGAAATGAAAAAATGGTCAAATCAACAGACGACAGGGTTCACAGATTACAATTTAAAAAAACAAAGATAATAGATAGACTCGCTATTTTTGTAATCAGAGCAATATCAAATTACTTCTGGATAGTTGTTGATATTTTATCCCATGCCAATGAAAAAATTGCAGAAAGGTATGAAAGATCAATAGGGGAAGAATATAAAAACGAGTGTAAAGCATTTAATATATCAAAAGGAAAAAAAATCCTGCATATAGGCTGTGGATCATATCCCTTAACTGAAATGACAATAGTAAGACTATTTGAAGTAGATGTCGTAGGAATAGATAAAAATACAAAAGCAGTAAAACGAGCAAACGAAGTCATTTTAAAAAAACAATTCGATAAAAAAATAATAATTGAACAGGGAAACGGTGCAGATTATCCTGTAGAAGAATTTGATATGATAATAGTTTCAAGCTGCGCATTACCCAAAACAGATATCCTAAACCATGTTTTTACTAAGGCAAAGAAAAATAGTATCATAGTTATAAGAGATCTTGATACATCTACTGATGAATTTCTTGAGTATATAAATGAATATAAATACATTACAATAGAAAAAAGAATCCACCATCCTGTTCCTTCTTTAATGCCAATCGGCTGGAACGCATTTTATCTAAAAAAGAAATGAGTTGCCCTAAAGAATCTGACTACATCATTTTTTTAGAAGGCAAATCGCCAAGTTTCTTGCTTTCAAAAGCAGTAATAACTGCTCCAACAATACTGGGAAGTAGCCATATAACTGCAAACCAAAAAAGAGAGAGGCCGATAATTTTTTCAGATGTGACTGCAAAAATCGAAAACAATGATATCAGTGTTACTTCTCGCGTCCCAAGACCATAGATTGAAATCGGAAGAGATGCAACAACATTTGCAACAGCTATAATGAAAATAAACGAAATGTAAGGAACTTCGATATCAAATAATCTGGAGATAAGATAAAGCTCTGAAAAACGTATTATCCATCCAAAAATCGAAAGGAAAAATGGAAGTAAAACATCTCTAAAGCTGGGGAGATTTTCATAAAACGTATCAATAGGATCCTCCAGTCTATCCTTCACAGTCGAAAAGATATTTGATTGGACAATTTTTGTAAAAACAACCTTAGAATTCTTTTTTCTAAGAAAAAATATAAACAAAGCAGCAACAATGACTGATACGATAACTATTGTTATAAAAATATAGGGAAACCTGCTACTGAGAAAAAAACTGCCAACAAGACCAAGCACCAACAGGGAAAGAAAGTCAAGGGTATTAAAAGTGATAATATTTGAGACACATTTTGGAAGAGGCTGACCACTTTCATGTTTTAAATAAAGGGCTTTAATATATGCACCGAAACCACCTGGAGTGATGAATCCATAGAAATATCCAATGAAGATGTTTTTGAGTGAATACAAAAAACTAACATGTATTTTTTGTTTTTTAAGAAGGATCTGCCATTGAATATTTGTTGAAATAAGAACAGGGACAACTGAAAATAGACAAAGAAATGCGTAAAGTGGGGGAATACCTGAAAAAATCTCAATAACTGCTGGAATATCAACTGTTGAAAGCAGATAAATCAGAATGATGATACCTACTGCCGGCAGTATTTTTTTAACATCCATAATACAAAGTTTAATGGCATTCTCTATTTATGTAGATTGTTTATTTTTGCCATTCAAAACGACTATCTTTAAAAAAAGAAAAATCAAGATGTCCCCAATCATCAAAATCACCAAAGCCATGTGTACCATCTGAATAAGAAAACGTTTTGAATTTGTAATAATAATTCATACAGCTTTTATAGTTATAATATTTCAACCATTGCATACAAAAAGGCATGAGAGTGCCAAGATTATCAATACCGCCATATGTATCTGCAAGAAGACCAAGTGTATGACCGAGATGATGTATTGCTCCCCCCATAACGAGTCGGTCTCTATTCATAAAAGGTTTTTTTTGTTTTAACGTCTCTGCTGAAATAAGAAACGAATCAAGATGATTCCACCCTATAAACGGGAAATTTACATCAGGACCGAAGTCACAGATAATCCCATAATGAAAAATACCTTTTCTTGGGCTATTGAGATCGTTGTGAAGGAAATAATCCCAATACAACTCATCAAGATCGGAGAATGAAAAATTACTCACATAAGGTATTTCTTCCCCTCCTTCAAGACCGCCGACATCAACATGAAGATGTATATTATGTTGTTCAAATACCTGAACTGCCTCTTGTATCATTTCTTTCGTAGGTCTATTTGATGTATCCGTTTGTGTTGCTACAATCGATTTCAAGAAAGATATCTTGTTGGAAGGGATTGGAACCATAAGAGTCAGTATAACATTCTTCAACATTTGTAAGTCCGTCATTATCTGGATCAAGAAATGAATGATTATCCCAAGAATTTGGGTTATATCCCCATTTTTCCTCCCACCAGTCAGGAACACCGTCGCCATCAGAATCATTTTCATTGAATGTAATTTGTTTTTTTATAGGATCATCACATGGTTTGTCCATAAACTCTTCGTTATATCTCCAGTCAGCACCAATGTCTTCATATGGAATGAGACGCCATGGTCTATAATGAATACGACATAGAGAAAACGTTATTCTATCTCCGCTTCCAAAATCAGTATATGAAGGACCAAATGGGGACCCCCAATAGTTATGTTGTGACGAGCAATGTGATTGTTTTGCGTATATTCCGTATAACATATTCCCGTAGATGTTGTTACCACTTATATCACAACGAGAATCAGATGGCTTATAAATTCCAAATCGAAGGTTGTCTCTAATCTCACAACCTTTAACAGTTACATCACTACAGGATTGATCCATCCAAATTGCATAAAGGGTATTCAAACACAAAGTACTGTTGATAACAGAAATTGAGTCTGATTCTGCAATGCTGGCTCCTATCCCATTATGACGCAGTATGCAATTATTGATATCAATATTTGAACATCCCCGAATAAAAACACCTCCGTGATTGGCACTGTTATCACTGATGTTACAATGAATTATCTCAAGGTCTTTGGAACTGTTGAAAAAACATGCTCGACCATTTGCAAATAGATAGGAATACGTGATACGATTACTACAGGAGTTTTCAAGATGAATACCGATAGAGTTACGAGCCAGCATGCAGCCATCTATAACATTGTTATCAGAAGATGAAAGGTGAATCCCTTCTTCGTTGTTGTGGAGCGTGCAATTATCTATTATGTTAAATGATGAGTTGTACGCATAAATTCCTATTCTTGTTCTGTAAATAATACAATTTTTTATTAAAATATTATCTGACTGCAGCGTTATTGCTACATTACCAGTATATCCGCCAGAGTTTCTAATCGTAAAATTCTGTATTGTTACATTATCTGAAAGGACATTGACAAGAATATCATTATAAAGTCCATCAAGAATGATCTTTTCTTCTCCTGTAAGAGTTATGGATTGGTTGATGATGAGAGTCTCGTTATATGTACCGTTATAAACAAAAACAGTATCGCCATCTTCAGAGACATTGATGCCGTCTTGAATATGTCTAAAAGGATGTTCTTGTGTCCCATCCCATGGGCCGTTGATGTTGTCGTCATCAACATAGATTGTTGTCCTATTGATGAAAGAAGGAGAGTTTTTTGTTGTAATGTTCTCTGATTGAACTGAAGTACTAACTATTGATAAAAAAATGAATAATACGAATACCTGACGTAGTTTTCTTTTCATGATCTATATAATTACAATTGATTTTTTAGCTCTATATATTTAACGTATAAATAAAGTGAATACGTCGGAAATCTTAGATTGAAATTGTCCTTAGATTTACCACCAGAATTCCTGGAAAAAAGTAAGATCTATTCGATCCCAATCATCAAAATCATTTCTACCGCGTGAACCATCTGAATAATCAACCATTTTGTACATATAACCATAGTTCATTACGCTTTTATATGGCCGCCATTTCCACCAGTTTTTCTGCCAGGGATATTTGCCATTCTGATCATCACATCCCGGAGTGTTTCCCTTAAATATTCCTAATGTGTGACCACATTCGTGCATATAGGCACTAGCAAAAACAATATCTCTTTTCGCTTGAATTTTTGGAATTGTCTTATTTTCTTCCAGTACTTTTGCTGAAATCTGCCAAGAATCAGGCAGAAATACATATCCATGATAATCTGCTTGATAAATAACTAGGCCATAATGAAATACGCCGCGGCGCCAGTTGTTTTCATCGCCGTGTAAAAAATAATTCCAGTATATGACATTTCGAAGCGTTGAATGATCTAGCATCTCATAAAAAGGAATCATATCATGACCTGTCTCAAAACCAGTCGTATAGCTACCCATCTGACCATCATCGAGATGATACACAACATTTTGCCGATCATAAGCAGTGCGAAGTAACTCCTTTGATCCCTCTGGCAATATGCTTTGTTGACCATCAGGACTTGTCTCCATCTCATCAAGTTCAACAAAAAGATCTTGTCTAAAAGGATCTGAACCCCACGGGGATGTAAGATATTCTTCTACATTATCAAGCCCATCTTCATCTGGATCAAGATTCACGTGATCATTCCAAATTGAATCATTATATTCCCAAAAATGATAATATTTATCATCATACCAATCGTACCACATATAATGCCCCCATTTATGCTCCCATTCAATTGGGCATCCATCTCCATCAAAATCTTCACCTGTATTATTTACTTCAGGGTCAGTCCCATGTTCATTAACCTCTGCCCAGTATGGAATACCATCTCCATCTGGATCTGTCTGGTAGATATCAAACCAAAGCTCACAGTCACGTTCTCGTTGATATATGCTACCATCATCACAGCCATTAAGTCGTCCATAGCCGCTTGGGTCATCCATCCATCCCGTTAATACACAAAAATCATCTCCAAACCAATGACCACTTTTTATGCTATACATCAGTTCCACATCAAAACTATCACGGTAGCCATCGTCATAAATGCTACTGATGTCACAAAGCCGGTCCAAACCAATATTCCAATCCCAAAGTTGGATTTTTATGTCAACAAATTCTTCATCATCAGGAACAACAAGCGTTGCTGACCATTGAGGATCGTTTATATACTTAGTATTACGCC
>JAUWCF010000189.1 GCA_030609445.1 Thermoplasmatota archaeon
ATTTTATTGTAGCTTATGAAATTGGAAAACGAACAAAAGAATCATGTGAAAGATTATTTGAGAAAGTTTTTGATCGGATACAATTACCTTTTCCAGATATGAAAATCGAGATATTTTCTGATGGGCATAATGATTATACAAATACCATTCCTGAGTACTATGCAGAGACATGTGTAGACTATGGACAACTTATAAAAATTAGAGAAAGAGGTAAAGTAATAGATAAAATCAAAAAAATCATTTATGGAACTCCTAACATCGATGAAATAGAGACTACAGATATTGAAAATATGAATAGTATTTGTCGTGAAAGGTTGGGTAGATTGGTTCGAGATACAAAATGCTTTTCGAAAAAGAAACCAAGACTCATGAATGCTTTCGAATTGTTTCATTTCTATTGGAATTTTATGGATAAGTTGACTAAAACTGAGACTCCTGCAATGCTGGAAGGTTTAGCTGATCATCAATGGAATTGGGAGCAATTTTTTAATTTTTCATTAAGTATTCTAAATTAGGACATTACCGAAATTTCGGTGAATTCAGGTATCTGTAACATCATCCATTTTTAGTCTTGCTAAGATACAACCGTTTAGATTGCTCAAGTTTAACATATTCTTCTAACACATCCAAAAGTTCTCCATCCCACTGCTTTCCCTGAACAATTTTGTTTAATGCAGCTGTATCAAGCTGCACAACCTCATCCCACTTTCCATGGTCTTTGAGCAACTGAACAAGTCTCTCCCGTTCTTTACTATGTTTAGATGGAAACTTATTCTGCTCTGTTTCCTTGATTCTCATCTTGTTCTTGGATCCAAAAACAACATCGATGCCATCTTTCTCTGCAAAACCAATGATTGCGTCCTCCAGTTTTTCTAGTTCAGCATACAAATCCAAAGTAATCTGCTTCTGTTTTTGTTTCAACTCAGCATAACGATCTACTAGTTTAACACCAGGATCACCAAGATATTCGTTCTCCGGTTTCTCTTTTATCATGTAAAGATGAGACCACTGTCGACAGATAGGTTTAAATTCACACCAATCACAAAGACGTGACGGATTGGCAGTAAACTTCTCATCGCTTTCAATCTTTTCAATCAACGCAATAACATCTTTCTTCAGCGCTTCCAGTTCCTCATCAGTACGAGTAGAATCAATCTCTTTGTCAAAGGCAAGAAAATGCCACACCAACTTTACATCTCTCACATCAGGATATCTTTCCTTAATACCAATAGCATATAATGCAAGCTGACGATCGTTATCTAAATATTCAGGAAGTGGCAATCGTGAATTTGTCTTGTAATCATGGACCTCATAATAACCCTCTTCAGATTCCATGACCCTATCAATAAAACCCTGCAGTTTGTACTCACCGGCATCATCAAGAGTGATGAGAACACGCTCCTCAAGAGATATCGTTTTCCCTTGGTCAAATGGTTTATACTTGTTGTAGTAGTCAGTAATGAATTTCTCACCCATCTTTAGATAATTCTCAGGACCATACTCCTCTTTTACAATTACAATGGAATCATCCCAATTCTTCTCCCATTCACTTCGAAAAAAATCCAGGAGATCATCTAAGGTATTCACCTTTTGATAACCTAGATCTCGATACAACCTTTCGAGTGTTTCATGGACTCTACTACCAAGAAACGCCTCAATGCTTTGTTCAACTTCAGTTTTAACTTTATCAAGATATTTTAATTTATATTTCTGTGGACATTGTTCATAACAACTTAATCTGGAATGCGAATACACGCTCATATCACCTCATACATCGTTTTTTCTTTTTTAAACACACGTTTTTTCAAAAAAAGTGAAAAAAATAAAGAAGGCTTTTAGTGAGTAGATATTGAACGGACGCAACGCACAAAAAGGGGTCGTTCCTGTCCGCTCCAACAGGAGAAAATGCTTTTACTCTCCGACGGGAGCATATCTTTTTATCTGCAAGGTAGTCGATCAGGCGGATTTCAAGAAAGGAGCTGAGGTTGATTTGTTGTTTTTTGGCTTGAGTTATTATCTTTTCGTCAACAGATAGTGTTAGTTTCCTTTTCATATAAACAGTAAGGGTTGTTAGAATATGATGTTAATGGTTAGCATGATTATGGTGGTTCAGCGTTTAATAGATCATAAAAATTAAAATAATGCACAGGATTTTGGTAGGCTTCCTTTTCATCCTCTGCAAAACAAATTGCGAAATCCCCTGTTACTGGACAACCCACCCATTGACGACCT
>JAUWCF010000212.1 GCA_030609445.1 Thermoplasmatota archaeon
AAAGAAGTGGATAAAAAAGACATTGATATAGTATACCATGGTATTCCAATAAAGTTCAAAAAAACTCGAAAACAATAAACTATACACAAAAAAAGATTATTGCCTATTTTTCTTTAGTCGGTAGAGGATCTCTTCTTGCACATTTTGATTTCTACGAATTAAATCACCGATTAAGCCAAGAATAATTACTTGAAAACCAACGATTAGTAATAAAACAGATAGAACACTGGTAGGCAATAGAGGAGTAACCATGCTTGTGGTTAAATAATGTATCAAAACTCGTAAACCAAGAATGAAACCAACAGCAAAAACAAGACTACCTATCAATAAAAATGTTTTCAATGGTTTATGATAAAGATATGACCGGATGAGGGTACTTCCACCGCGTTTTGCATAACTCCATACGCTTGGAAAGAGACGAGACTCACCGTCCCTCTTATAGAAATTAACGGGAACTTCACAGATTCTAAGATTCTTATTTACAGCTTGAACAAGTGTTTCTTGTGTATAAGTAAAATCACCCATTATGTTAAGTCGCATCGCTGCATCTTTTGAAAATGCTCTAAAGCCTGTTTGTGCATCGCTGAAATGTTTTCCTGCTGCTCTACTAGCAAACTTTGTTGCAACTTTGTTCCCAAGTTTTTTGGACAATGGCATTTCTTCAATGTAACCATCGAAACGTGATCCAAGGACGATGTCTGCATCGTTGTTCACAACTGGCTGTACTAATTTACTAATTTCAGAAGGATCATATTGTCCATCAGCATCAATATTAACAATAACATCGGCACCCATATCTAGAGCTTCATCTAACGCGTCACGAAATGTTATGGCAAGACCTAGGTTGTGAACATGGCTTAGTATTTTGTCTGCACCTGCTTCTTTTGCAACTTGTACCGTTTTATCCATGCTGCCGTCATCTAGAACTAATATTTTTACATCATCACAGCTTTTCATATCTCTTGGTATTGCTTTTATGACATCGGCAATTGTTTTTTCTTCATTATATGCCGGAATTGTGACAACAAGTCTTATAGTATCACCGCTCTCTTTTCTTTACTAAAACCCCTGATATTACATTAATACTAATAATAAATTCTATTAGCGGATATAGTTTAATCTTTAAACAACTTTTCTAAAAAAATTACCGTCTTTGCCTGTACAGACGAGTATCAATCACGCCCACCATTGCATTTACATCAACATCACATAAATTAAGAAAATTACATACTCGTTTAACATTTTCTTCTGGTATTTCAAGCATCTCATTATAATTAACAAATAAGACGTCAACATCATCCCTGTATTTGATATCGTTTTTTATCTTTTCATTTAATTTCTTGAAGCTTTCTTTTGTCTCCTCACGAGTTTCATCGCTTATTTTTGCCATCCGTTCCATAGAATCCATAACCTCATCAAGATTTCTTTCCATATAGATTATTTTATAACTTCCTTGTGGGAGAAAAGAGAGACCAAATGCGGTTATCTTGATGAATCTTCCTTCATATTCCTCAATAGGAAATGTTTTTTCCATAAGTCTATTGATGATCTTGCCGCCTTCAAGTTCATAGTACCCTTTAGGATTATTTTCATCTGATTCTCGCAAGTCATCAGAAGCAATTGGAATGTCTCCTGCATGAAGTATCTGCATCATCATCGATGTCCCCGAACGCTCTAGTCC
>JAUWCF010000061.1 GCA_030609445.1 Thermoplasmatota archaeon
GTAACAAACGACATAGCTATCATTGAGGCAAATAACATGAATGATGGCGCAAAACAATTTGTTGCTCTCTTAATTGTTGTTTCAACGTTTGTGATACTTGCAAAAATTATTGCAGGAGAACTAGCTTTATTTTAGGTGAAAAGCAGACATTCATCTGGCTTCAAAAAGCTTATATATGCTACATTTGTAATAATATAATTGAGGATATCTCTTATGTATAAAAATATGGCAATCAGGAAATGCATCATTTTTCTTGTCTTATGTTTATTTTTATTAACTACTGCTTTTCCGATACTTGGTATCTCTCAATCAAATCAGACGTATAGCAACATTTCAGATCCGTATCATTATTTCACCTATCAGGAAATGACGGATTTGCTTCATGACCTTGAAGATACGTATTCTGATATCATGTCGCTTGAGTCAATTGGAGTCAGCTATGAAGGTAGAGATATTTGGATGGTGAAGCTTTCTGACAACGTTGAAGATACAGAAAATGAACCAGGTGTTCTTTTTATGGGTGCCCATCATGGAAATGAAAAACCATCCTTTGAAGTTCTTATTTTCTTTATTCAACATATGGTTGAAAACTATGGGAAAGAAAACACCGATGATGATGGAGATGGTCTTGTCAACGAGGATCCTATTGATGGTTTTGATAATGATGGTGATGGATTAGTAGATGAAGATCCTTCTGAAGAACGTGTACGAAACGTGATGAATAATACGCAGATTTTTTTAATTCCGATGGTCAGCCCGGATGGTGTCGAGGCTAATTCAAGAAAGAATTGTGCTCCTAATTATGGCCCTTTTGGGTTTAGTAAAGAGATTACTTCATATGGAGTTAATCTGAACAGAAATTATGATGATCATTGGTTTTTATATTATCTCTTTCCAATGAAGTATCATCTTGTAATGAATATGCTTGATTCAAGTTTTAATTACCGTGGTCCATATCCTTTTTCTGAAAATGAAACAATATCTGTGAGGGATTTTGTAGAAACACAAGACATCAGCATTTCTTTATCCTATCATTCATATGGTGAATTCATGATTTATCCATGGATGCATACAACACGACCGGCTCCAGATGAAGATCTTTTCATTTCAATTGGTGATAACATGTCTAAGATAAACAATTACTATCTTTATCTTGGTGGGCAGTATATTATACCACGGTATGGTGGGACGTTAGGTACTTCTGAAAATTGGTTGTATCGGGAAAGGGGCATTATTTCTTATACTATGGAACTTTGTAAAGAACGCGCGCCATCAAATTCTGCAGTTGTCTATAATGTGTGTCTCACACATGTTGGTGTAAATCTTTATGTTTGTGAGAGATCGCAGACGGTGAAATCTGAGAAATCCCCATATGAATCAGCATCTTTTTTTAACAGATTCTAAACGATTTTTATAACAATGATGATAGTAATTTTTTTGAATATTTAACAAAATATAAAAGCATTAAAAATATACCTTGAAATACTAAGTCTTTTTGATAAAATTGTGAGAGAAGGGGGATTTAGTGAGGTGGTGAGGAGATGTGATTAAAAACGCTATATCCCCCGTTCTCTAAGTATACATATTGGACTTACAAGTATATAAATTTTTTTATAAAATTGTAAATTATATTGATAGTTTTATACGTTGCTAGAATTACACGTAACTAAAAGAAGAAAATTTCACCCTTTTTCCCAATATTTACTTTCATCGCTTGGGGATTTCTCACCACCAGAATATGTTCCACCCCAAACATTCAGACCGATTTTTTCATCCTTATCAATCTTTTTTTGAAGCATCGTAAGCATCCTTGAATCATCCATTCCAAGCTGCTTCATCTTCTGAGGAGTTGGAACACCATTATGAGTCCAACCTCTACGATAATAAACAGCATCTGCTAGTTTCTGATATTGATCCTGGCGATACTCATAAAGAACATTGATCTTCTTTTTTGTATCCATTTTTTCTACGTCTTTTTCTGACAGCCCTAGTTTTTCAACAAGCTGCTTATCATATCTTTCTTTCCTAGAAAGATACTCCATCTCAGTAACAGGCCCCATCGAACGATACGGTATCCAATCATCCTTCCTGCATCCTCGTCCAAGCCACACGTTCATCGCACGCTGCCAGTTATAACAACGTTCACTTTGTAAAATCAATTCTTCCTTATCAACATTCCAACCAGTTACCGCGTTTTGAAAGTCAACATAATTTTGAACATGCCCTGGAACTTTAGCAGGCTCACCAGTTTCTGCATTATCTATCGGCTCCACATCATTCCACGGAAGCTTACAGAGACCATTCAATCCAAACCAGGTCCGCCACATTGGAAAATAATGAAGCGCTTCTGCCTTATCCCCAAAAGTTGGAATTGCATTATTAACCATATCCATAAAAATAAGCCAAGCTTCGTCATGCTGCGGGCCCTTCAAAGTAAGCCCATAACCACCCTGCATAGCAAGCGACTCTTTTGTTACATACTCTGAATACTCCAGACCCTTGCTCTCCATACCCGTATCTTCAACAAGCTGTTTATCACCCCATCCTTTTTTGATCAGCCAATCTTTCACCCGACGAACGCCTTTTGAAGCAACCTGTATAAACTCGTCCTTATCTCCTCGGGCTATTCGATGCATGAACTCTAAGACTGCCTCTGCATTACCAAAACAAATTTCGAGACCACCGCATCGCTCTTTACTTAGGATACCATATTCATACATTTCCATATAAAAAGCAATTGCAGTCCCTGTAGAAATCGTGTCAAGACCATAGGTGTCACAATAAAAATTAAATTCAAGAATCCAAAGAGGATCCCAAAGACCCATATTTGACCCGCATCCAATGGTTTCATATTCAGGGCCATCAACAGTAACTTTTTCCCCCTTATACGGACCAGTCATAACGGTGAATGCATCAACAGTCTTTGCACAAGCCATCGTACATCCATGCCAGCAACCATCATGAATAACTTTGGTAAAAAGATTATAGAAATGTGGAGAATAAATCTTTGATGCCTTAGGAAAGCTACCGAAACGATAGTTTTCAGTAGGAAGCAAATCATATTCATCCATGATTTCAACAAGATGACCTGTTCCAACAGTACGCATATTACATTGATACCTGTCAAGATCTCTAATTTCTTTGTGAAGTTTTGTTCCTACCTTTACAAGAGTTATAGGATCTGCAGGATTATTGGAAACGCCATCAAATCGTTCAACTTTAGCTACAATCGCCTTAATTTTCTTATCCCGAAGTACTGTCCCAAGTCCACCTCGCCCTGCCTGCTTCATACGAGGGACCTTTCGTCTAATGTCATAAAATGAGAAGTTAAGACAACCCCAAAAGCTATGTTCAGCACCTCTTCCTGCAGAAACAACGGAGACCTTTTGTCGGGACTTATCAGTATCTTCAGATGCATACATATAGGTAAGTTGTTCATTGAGCAGATGTGAATCGGTTTTTTCATCTGGTGCAGTCTCAATAGTTATCGTTCTCTTCTCACCATCAATAACTATGATGACATCTTCTTTTGCTTTTCCCTGAATTTCTAAAGCATCAAACCCGACGAATTTAAGATACGGCCCAAAGAACCCCCCAACATTGCTGTCACAGATAATATCAGTAGATGGAGAAATGGTAAGACATAATGATTTCCCAGATCCTGCATATTGTGTTGTTCCACACAGAGGACCTGTTGTAATAATAAGCTCGTTTTCTTCACTGTCCCATCGTGTCGTTGATTTAATAGAATCCCAAAGTAGTTTTAACCCAAAACCTCGACCACCCGTAAATTTCTTTTTCATTTCATCAGTGACTGGTTTTTCTTTGATTGAACCATTGCTGAGATTTACGTAAAGTGTCCTGTTTGTATACCCGCGTTTTATTTCTCCTTTTTTGAACTTATATTCTGTAATAATTTTATGTGCTGCCCTGATTTTTTTTGTATCCCAAGTATGTTTGGTGTTTCCTGTTTCGTAGTCTTCAATTGGGATCTGTCCTTCTACCATTGATTTAAACCCCCTGATTATGATACACAACTTCTTTTATATCATCAATAATTTTTTCAACAAGCTCAAGCGCATTTTCTGGACAGGCGCGGACACATGATCCACATGAGATGCATTTGAATGGTTCAATTCTTACCTCAGATTTTCTCATTGCACCAATTGGGCAGAAACCAACACATGCCTGACATCCAACACATGTGTCTTTATCAAGCCATACCACACCGTTTTTCCGTCTTGTTAACGCTCCCACTGGACACATGTCAAGGCATAAACCTCTCTGATCACAGACATGCATCTGATAACTGTTGTCTTTCCTTATGATACGAATCGCTGATTTATCTCCGCCGTCTTTTGTTTTGAAATGAATCTGCGAGCAGGCTTTTTCACATTCAAGACAGCCAGTACATTTTTTAGGATAAAACCTCAGTATTTTAACGGTTTTTGCTTTTTGCATGTCATCCTTCCTATGCATACAGTATGATAATTGTATTTGCGATGACAACAAACCAACATACAAGAGAAATTCCAATGGTTGCTGGATAATACAATCGATCTCTAATAGTAATATCAAGTTTTTTTGTTGCTAGAATTGCAGGTACGGTTATTCCCCCGATAATTGCAGCAAGAAGACCTGCGGCAAGGATTTGTGGAATGAAAACAAGAAGGTTTTCAAGATAGAAACCTGCAGAAGAAAGCACAGGAGTTAAAATCTGAGTGACAATGTATCCACCTACATATACGAAATAGGTTGTGGTAATCCCCATACTGACACTTAGTTTTGGAAGTTTTAACTCATTTATATCAAGAGATATTTTATACCATAAAATTTCAAATATTAATCCTTCAGCCATTATCGCAATAGCGGAGCAGATAAAACATCCTCCAAAAGGGTTAAACAAGCGAAGAGCACCTGCGACAAGTCCCATACCTAGTTGCATACCACGCTGCCTGTAAAGCATTCTGCTCATTGTCATAAGACCCATTGCAAACACGCCAGTCATAAGAGCACCAGCAGGAAGATTCGAATCACGCAATACAGACCCGATTATACATTCTGAGAACCCCCAAAGTGATCCTAATACAAGAATTCCAGCGAACAGTTTCATTTTTTCCATTTTTATTTCACCTCAATTTTTACAATATCTTTTATTCTAAACGCCTTTGGTAAATCAGAAAATATTGACTGTCCTTCTTCAGTCAAAAGACCGTTTTTCATGTTCACCCATTTCACAGTTTGTTGATATCCATCTGAAGCAATAATTGTATATTCATGTTTTTCCGGCTCTGGAATCCCAATCTTCATCATTAAAGTATCAAGTGCTATACCTGAAAATGTCTCAAAAGTTCTTTCTTCCCCGATAAAAAATAATTGATCAACGGTATACTCTTGACCATTTATGTCAATATATTCCGAATTTATCTGTGTTGCATAGACATAGATTGAAGATAGGCTGCCTATGAAAAGTACAGCAACAGCAAGAATTGGTATGAGTTTTTCCTTCCCCATAGTATCGAGTGCACGGATACTATATGACCTATTTAAAAATTATGACTTATGATTTTTTATTGCAGACCCTTTTTTCGTATTTTTTGAGCAAACTTCCTGATGACCTCCTCATCATTTGGCCTCCATTGAATCTTCTCAAGAAGCGCATAGGCAATTTCATTATTGACATCATGTAAATTCTGTTGTGTTGACTTCCCATATGATTCAATAAAGATTCTGCAGAGTTGTAACTTTTCATCGGTAAACATTGGATCAGTGCTGAGAATGGATGCGCACATGCCAGCAATATCTTCTATTGTTTTTCCGTATCTTGATTCTTCAAAATCAACACCCCAGATTCGATCAGTTAAAATAAAATTTCTTAGTATTGAATCACTACGGATAAAAACCTTATCCGATTTTTTGAAATATGTATGGAATTTGGAGAACCATTCAGCTAGAAGATGCATCAGCCTCTGTTTTTCTGAGGTTGTAGTTTTTTCATCGTTTATCACATCACACAGGTTTTCTCCAATAATATAGCTCATCACAATAACGTTATTTTTCTCATCTTTCTCTAGAAAAGTAGGCATGTTTAGTTTTGATGAACCCTTTTTAAGAATTGCATATTCTGTTTCCATGTTTTTTTTGAAGCCTGGTGCATACCATTTTAGCACACGTGGTTTATCATTAAGAATTACATAGCATACCGTGTTTTTTTTACTGATAAATCGTTTTTGAATTACTGTATTTTTGT
>JAUWCF010000025.1 GCA_030609445.1 Thermoplasmatota archaeon
CAACAACACTTTCATTTAGAACCAGGAGAAGTTGAAGTGCCTCAGTATCTTGCTGTCTTTCTGATTGCTAGGAGAACAGCAAGTATTATATAGAAAACAAGATTGGATGAGCATATGAATAAAAGAGCACATATAGAAGAAATTGATAAAAGGATGGAAGAACAGGGTTGGATGTTTTTTGGCCCCGTACTACACTACAAAAAAGCATGGAAGGATCATGCAGCAATATACAAACGAGGGGGTAAATACGTTGTATCAGGTCTTGATTTTAGTGGCGAAAAAGAATTACATGAACCTATAGAAAAAAAAGAAGCTGTAAGAAGAGCTGAGGAGAGTTTAGAAGAGATAAAAAAACATATTCTTGATCTATAGCAGTTTTTTCTTTTACAATATTTTTTTAGCTACATTTATACAAATCGTATGGCTTCAAGATTCATTGGTGCAGCAGTATTGATATTAAATCGTTTATGAATAGCAGAAGAGAGATCAAGACATTTTGATTCTTCACCATGGCCAAAGATTACTCTTTCGGGACGCGGTGACATATTATTGATAAATCCCGTCAGTTGCCTACGATCACTATGCCCTGAGAAACCATCACAGGTCTCTACATTCATATTCATCTCAAGATTGACAACCTTTCCACCTACATTAAGTGGAATTTCCTTTGATCCTCGTTGGATTTTTCGCCCTGTTGTTCCTTCTGCCTGATATCCAACAAATACAATCGTGTTTTTACTATCTCCTGCCCATGATTTAAGATACTCCATCACAGGGCCTCCGTTCATCATACCGCTTGTAGCAAGAACGACACAGGATCCTTTATCACCAATTATTTTTTCTCTCATCTCCATACTATCAACACGTTTGAACATATCAGAAAGAAGCGGGTTATCTCCTTTTTGGAATATCTGACTTCTTAGTTTATTATTAAGATACTCTGGATATGCAGTATGAATTGCTGTTGCCTCCCATATCATACCATCAAGATAAACAGGAACTTCAGAGACATCCTTGTTTCGTACCAGGTTTTCAAGAACAATCATGACTTCTTGACTTCTTCCAACTGCAAAAACAGGAACAAGAACCTTTCCTTTCTTTTTCATTGAAGTACGGATAATATCTTTAAGTCGTTCTGTTGCCTCCCTTCGACTTGGTTGATAATCCTCTCTACCTCCATAGGTAGATTCCACAACAACCGCTTCTACACGTGGAAAATGATTAACAGCTGGGTTAAAAAGCCAGGTTCTTTCATATTTGATATCGCCAGTAAATGCAATATTATAGAGTCCCTCTCCAACATGGAAATGGCAAATTGATGAACCAAGGATATGGCCTGCGTTATGAAACGTGAGTCTAATATCAGGAGTTATATCTGTTGTATCTCCATAACCCATTGGTATGCAATGTGTAATAACACTACGTATGTTTTCTGAAGAATATGGAACCTTTTTTGCATCAGCAGCAGCAACTTTAAGATAATCCATCTGAAGAAGCGTCATCATATCTCTTGTTGGAGGTGTACAATATACAGGGCCTTCATACCCATATTTATATAAAAGTGGTACAAGACCAGAATGATCAAGATGAGCGTGGGTAATAACTACTGCATCAATTGTTTCAAAAGGCAATACTTCAGGCAGATGAATATATGGAGAACTATTTTTATCTGAAGAGACATCAACACCACAGTCAATCATAACCTTACTATCCTGGGTATGAAGCAAGCTACAGGATCTTCCTACCTGCCGAAAACCTCCCAGAGCAATAACCCGTACAAACTTTTCACCATCGGAAACCCCACGATGAAGCTTTCTTCCCATTTTTTGTAGTATCACTTTTCGTTCGTCACTCATCGTTCGAAGATATCCACGGATTTCTTTAACGGTCTTTGATTGAATAGGTGGAGCTCTAATTATTTTAGGTGTCCAGTTGATTCGTTTACGTACCTCATTAAGAAGAACACCCTCCTTTCCAATAGCTGCACCAGGTCGCAACGCCTCAATTGTTACTTCACCAAGATCTGGTTGAAAATAAATATCAACAATTTCTGCATCTTTAGGTATGATTGTTCGTATCTTTTTCTCTGCAAGATCAACATCAGTTAGAACAGAAGGATCAGGACGGACAACAATACGTTTCTGCAATGTTTTTGCAAGATTTTTAACGAGATCTTTACTTTTTGCAAATCGGTCCGGTGTTTTTGTATAGATAACAAGAAGTGCTCCTTCGAATTCTACATCTGTCACATCGACACTTGCAGATATCGAACCTCGAATCTTTCCTTTAAACTCTCTTAAAACATCATCTACTGTCATTTTTTAGCCTTGTAAAACTTAGATAATAAATTGCATATTCATAAATAATTAAATAAACGGAACAAACGGATCTATTTTCCCATTTTTTCTAAACGTGTTTTTATTTCATCTTCAGAAATCGTTCTGAACTCTTTTTCATTAATAACGGCAATAGCAGCACCATTTCCGGATGCTGAATCCCGCCCCATAGCAGCATTAATAGCTCGTGCTGCAAGATCAACGCCTTCATCAACGGTCAGGTCATCTTTATATTGATCTTCTAAGACACCAAACACATATGGTGAACCAGATCCACCTGCGGTATATTTATCAGGTATAGCTCCTCCAGCAGCATCAAGTGAATAGACATGTCCACCTTCAGAATCCCAACCAGCAAGTATCAACTGTACGTAGTACGGATAAAATTTCCGCTGGTTCAGAATATTTGACATTAGAGTTGCCGCACTATTCACGGGCATCTTTGTATCTCGTTTTAACCGGTAGAGATTTACCTCTGCACTAAGATAACGAGAGAGAACCTGCAGATCACCTACAAGACCTGCGGTACAAAGCGCTAAATGATCATCGATTTTATATAATTTCTTTGTCTCCTTATGAGCAATAAGCGTACCCATAGTTGCCCTATGTTCAGTGGCAACTACCACACCGTCTTTACAGACCATACCAAGTATCGTGGTCCCTGTCTTCTTTAAATCTTCTGTCATAATCACTACTCCAATAAATTCTGGAAAAAGTATAGAGTACGAATCTTACATCTTTTATATATACTTTGTGTAAAGTTAAAAGTGGGAAATTGGTGTTTTACTGACTTGAATAACTTGGTCAGATAATAACCAGTTTTTTACCAAGTTTTTCAAATTTCTCCAATGCCACATTAAGATCTTCTTTTGTAAGACCTGCATTCATCATAGTTCTGATACGTGCTTTATCTCGAGCAACCATTGGAAATACAATAGGCAGTGCAAACACACCTTCAGCATATAAACGATTGCTGAGCTCTTTTGCCTTGCTTGACTCACCAACAATCACAGGAGTGATAGGTGTATCACTATTTCCTGTGTCAAACCCCATTGATTCAAGTTCTTTTTTGAAATACTTAGTGTTATCCCATAGATTTCTGACATGTTCTGGTTCTGTTTCAAGGACATCAATTGCAGCAATCTGCGCTCCGGCAACAGCTGGCGGATGTGAACCAGAAAGAAGCCATGTCCGTGATTTATTATATGCATAGTTAACAAGATCCTGACTTCCTGCGATAAGACCTCCAACAACACCAAAGGCTTTACTGAATGTCCCCATTTCAACATCGATTTTTCCTTCGATACCGAAATGTGCACCAATGCCTCGTCCATCAGGACCAATGACGCCTTCTCCATGGGCATCATCAGCATAGGTCATTGCACCATATTCATTTGCAAGTTCTACAATGTTATCCATCGGTGCAATATCGCCATCCATACTGAACACTCCGTCAGTTATAATGAGGATTTTGTTGTATTTTTTATCAGCATCAATAAGTACTTTTTCTAATTCTCCCATGTCTTTGTGTTTAAAAACCGCTCGATCTGCTTTGGTAAGTCGTACCCAGTCGATAATACTTCCATGATTGAGCTCATCGGAAATAATGACATCTCCTTTCCCAACAAGCTGAGGAATAAGTCCCGCATTTGCAGCAAAACCGGTCTGATAGATAAGAGATGATTCTGTTCTTTTAAATTTTGCAAGTCGCCTCTCCACTTCCATATGAATATCTAATGTTCCTGCTATTGCACGTACCGATCCAGATCCTGCACCATATTTTTTTGCAGCATCAATTGCACCTTGAACAAGTCGGGGATGATTACTGAGATTAAGGTAGTTGTTTGAACAAAGCATGATTACTTCTTTTCCATCAACAACAGAATGAGGTGTTGATCCTGTTTCTAGGATACGGAGTTTCCAATCAAAGTCGTTTTTAACAAGTTCGTCATATTCTTCTTTTAGAAATGCTGTTGGATTTCGATTCATAAATAAATTCCTCCCATGTATAATAGGATTTCAGGGAAACATTATTGAGATATTAAAAGTTGTTGGTTTGTATCTTTACAACCCTGCTGAGACGATACCCGATGACAACAATCATAAATTCCATCTCGGCAAACATTTGATCAAGTTTTTTATCTCCTGTATCTACCCTAATTACCGGAGTATGCATCAGCTTTGAAGGAGTAGAAATCACTATAATATTATCTACTCCAATTTTTTTAATTACCGCTGGGCTTAGCTGAAGGTTACCTCGACCTAAAATAAAACCTTGTGCGCCAATTGGACTCAGAATAACCTTAACCGTAGGATATTTTTTTAGTAGTTTCAATATTTTTTCTTCATTGAGGTCTTTGCCTATGAGTTTTTTCTTATGTACGGCATCAATTCCAAGAAGCGTATTTTTTATATTCATTTTTGTTGCGATATAGTCGATGGTTCCACCGGATCCGAAAAGATACAAAAAATTGTTGTTTTGTTCAATTTCATCAACAATATGTTCGGTTAGTTCATCTTTGATGACATCATCTGATACTGATTCAAAGCAGGTTTTTCCAACTTGAATATATGTTGGCTCTACAATACCTTTGGCGACACCAAATAGTCGAATATTCCATTCTCCTCTACGATAGCGATCCTCATCAAGATCCATGATGTCGGCATCACCAATAGTAAGAGTCCCCTCTGTAAATTCATGGAGCATCTTTGCTGTAGCAGAAACGTTTATCCCAAAGACTGCTGAATGCATCTTCACTCCTGAAGGAATACCAAGAATAGGGATTTTTTTATCAACGATTTCAAAGATATCTCTAGCAGTTCCATCCCCGCCGCAGAACACAAGTAAATCAATATCGAGTTCTAAGAATTTTTTACATGCCTTTTTTGTATCCTCATAAGTTGTATTCTTTCCAGATGGCTCGTAAATTATTTCTATTTCTTTTATACCAGCATTTTTTAATTCCCTACCACCCATGTCACCTTTAGAGGTAAACCATTGTAGATCATCATTTTTTGAATCATTTGTGAGAAATTCCTTTAGCATTTCTACTGTCTTTTGTGAAGCTATAGGTTTTGCTCCAAGTTTTATTGCTTTTTCAACAACTCCATCAGTTCCCTTAAGACCTACTTTTCCCCCCATTCCTGCAATTGGGTTTACTATTAAACCTATTTTTGAAACCATCTTTAAATTCAGTACGTAAATCAAGAATCCAATATTTAACTACCGTAGGTGTAAAACCACTTGTTTCGGATTGACAATTTTGAGACGGGATCAGAAGCACCTAATTTTTCTCTAGATATAAGCAACTGAGTTGACTGTAATTATAGATTATTTTTTAAAAATTTTAATAATCCTTATATATAACTCATTTATTACCATACAGTGGGAGAATTATGAGTGGATTATTTGGTATAGTAAGTAATAATAATTGTATTTCTAATCTCTATTATGGAACTGATTACCACAGTCATTTAGGCACCGAATATGGCGGTATTGCCTTTATCGATGAAAATGACATGCCTGTTAAAAAAATCCGAGATATTGGAAATTCACAGTTTAAAACAAAATTTTATGAAGGATCTGATAAAATACAAAGCAATCTCGGCATAGGTGTAATATCTGATAAAGATCCGCAGCCATTAAGTTTAAAAAGTAAATTTGGGCCTTTTGCAATATGCTGTGCTGGTCTTGTAACAAACAAAGATGAACTTGCTGAAACATTAATCAAAAAGGGAATCCCATTTAGTGAATTGGACCGTGGTGAGATCAACACAACAGAACTTATTGCTCATTTAATAAACCAAGGCAACAGCATTACCGACGGCATTGAAAAGATGTACGACAAGATTAAGGGATCAATCTCCCTATTACTTTTGACAAAAGAAGGAATATATTGCAGTAGAGACAGATATGGAGTTACGCCCCTAGTTATTGGAAGTAAGGTGGATGAAGTAGCAGTTGCCAGTGAAACCTGCTCATTTAATAACATGGGTTTTAAAATAAAAAAATTTGTTGAACCTGGAGAAACTGTTTTTATCAGTCACAAAGGTATTGAGGAAGTAAAAAACGGTAACAATTGCAATAAAATATGTGCATTTTTATGGATTTACACAGGTTTTCCTGCCTCGACATATGAGGGAATAAATGTAGAAGAAGTTAGAGAAAACTGTGGACGGTCTTTAGCCAGACGAGATAATGTTAAAATAGATCTTGTTGCAGGTGTTCCTGATTCAGGAATAGGTCATGCTATTGGGTATGCAATGGAATCTGGTAAACCATTTAGACGGGTTTTAGTTAAATATACACCGGGCTATGGGAGAAGTTACACACCGTTATCTCAAGAAATAAGAGATCATGTTGCTTTAATGAAACTTATTGCAAATGAAGACATTATCAAGGATAACAGAATTATTTTATGTGAAGATTCAATAGTTCGAGGAACACAACTTAAAAATTTTACAATCACAAAACTAAAAGACGCTGGAGCTAAAGAAATACACATCCGACCTGCCTGTCCTCCTTTGATGTTCCCATGCATTTATAATTTATCAACAAGAAGCATCAAAGAATTAGCTGCTAGAAAAGCGATAAGAGCACTGGAAGGAAAAGATATTGAAGATGTTTCAAAATATTTAAATCATAAATCTGAAAGTTACAAAAAAATGATAGACTGGATAAATGAAGATTTGGGAGCAACCTCGCTAAGATATCAGCGGTTAGATGACATGGTTAAAGCTATAGGATTACCTAAAGAAAAATTATGTTTGTATTGTTGGACTGGTAATGATTTTCAAAAAAGCTAGGCATTTTTGCTAGAAGGGTATAATACATAATATTTCCTTCTCGTATTAGAAAAATCTACTATGTATGACCTTTGACATGAAAGCTAATACATATAGCCTGTTGCTTCATCATCAGAAAATTCAACCCCGAGACCAAGAGCAATACGGTTTACAAAGTTGAAATAAGATGTTATGAGATTAATATTTAGGATATCTTCTTCTGAAAAACCTACACCTCGTAGAACATCCACATCATTTTTTTTTATCTCTGACGGATTTTTTGTTAACTTATAAACATAGTCTAGCATATCATTCATTTTATTAGTAAGATTCACAGATCGATAATCATGTATCAATTTTTTCACATTTATCTCATTTTTCCGATAATGATTTAAAATGATAAAAATGTTTAAATAATATATAGTAGTATGAAGAATATATATCGAAAATAAGAAATTCTGGAGAAAAATGTTATGAAACAACTATTATTAAGTACATGGGTAAGTGTGCTGTTATTTGTTTCTATTTTATCTGTAGCAGTAGCCATGAACAATGATGTCGAGGCTAGTAGTATTGCTCTTGACAATGGAGGAAATGGCTGGAATCAGACATTTGGAGGCAGTTCTTATGATGAGGGTTATTCGGTTCAGCAGACCAATGATGATGGCTATATAATCGCAGGAGCTACATTGTCATATGGTGCAGGTGACTGGGATGTATGGTTGATTAAAACAGATTCCACTGGAAATGAAGATTGGAACTCTACATTTGGAGGGAGCAATGTTGACCGGGGTTATTCGGTTCAGCAGACCAATGATGATGGCTATATCATCGGAGGTTATACAGACTCATATGGTGCAGGAGTTTCAGATTTTTGGTTGATTAAAACAGATTCTAGTGGAAATGAAGATTGGAACATGACAGTTGGAGGAATAAATTATGATAGAGGCTTTTCGGTTCAGCAGACCAATGATGATGGCTACATAATCACTGGATACACAGTTTCATATGATGTAGATGATACTGGTTGTGACGTTTTGTTGGTTAAAACAGATTCAAATGGAATTGAAGAATGGCATCAGACATTCGGGGGAACCGGCGTTTCTAATAAATTTGATATGGGTTATTCAGTTCAGCAGACGAGTGATGGTGGCTATATAATCGCAGGAGACACTGAGATATATTTTGTAGCTAAGTCGGATTTTTTGCTGATTAAAACAGACTCCAACGGAAACGAAGAATGGAGCCGGACATTTGGAGGGTCCGCCGCTGATAGAGGCCGTTCGGTTAAGCAGACCAATGACGGTGGCTACATAATCACAGGATGGGCATCGTCATTTGGTGAAGGAGATCCAGATTTTTGGTTGATTAAAACAGATTCTAGTGGAAATGAAGATTGGAATTATACATTTGGATTTGGAGAAAACAGTAGTGACTGGGGCTATTCAGTCCAGCAGACCAGTGACGGTGGCTATATAATCGCAGGAGCCACAATGCCTGATGGATGGATAACCACAGGATCCACAGCGTCATATACTGCAGAAGGCACAGATGTTTGGCTGATTAAAACAAGTGATAATGGTTCCCCTGAGCCTAATCTTCAGATCAAATCGGTCGAAGGTGGTCTAGGTATAACTGCTGTTATTGAAAACGTTGGCAATGCCAATGCCGCTGATGTCGAATGGCATATCCTTGTTGAAGGCGGTTTCTTGAGTTTGATAGACATAGATGCCAATGATACCGAGACAGAGCTGAAAGCTGATGATGAATTAACTGTACAAACAGGATCACTTGGGTTATTCCACCTAGGTGGCATCAAGATTACCGTAACAGTTGAAGCAGACAACGTAGATAAAGTTACAAAGGAAGAAACTGGATTTGTATTAGGACCCTTTGTAATAATTAGATAATAAACTACTAATTGAGGCTGACCAATAACCCCCACTTTGGAAAAGCGGGGTGCTCAAAACAGATTCTCTGCATAGAAATCTGGGATTTTCATTGAGAAAATGTCTTTTTATGCACTGGTTTTTTGCATTATTTAGTTATTGGTCAGCCTCAATTCCTCTTTTTTCTTTTTCTGTAATGTTATTAAAGCATGTTTTTAAAAATGATTTTTACATACTTGGAGGTG
>JAUWCF010000088.1 GCA_030609445.1 Thermoplasmatota archaeon
TCATCTACTATTTTAGAGATCAAAAGTTCATCTTCCACTTTCCAGAGTTTATGCATAAATCCATCATATCCATTAATGTTCAGAATTGGCGTATCAATACATTCATCAATCATCTTTCTAATAGTATCATTATTATCCATGTATAGCAACTGAATTGGTTCAAGATTTGCTTTACACGCCCTCATAAGATCCAATCGATCTGCCTTTGGCTTTGATAGTGTTTTTTCATGAGCTTTTATAACTTTATAATCAGGATCCAATCGAAGTAACACAAAAAAACCATTCATTGTTCTTGTTTCATTGTTTAAAATATATTCAATTTTATATGGGAATATAGCGTTTTTTTCAGATTCTAACAATATGGAGTTCTCTTGCCATTCATCAAATAGTTGTTTTGCTCTTGTATATCGATTATCTTCTTTCGTATCACTTGGGAATTGCTTTCCTAAAATTAATTTTACGAAGTTGTTCTGATGTTTTGTATAAAGTTTATTCTGCATTTCTTCAGAGATAATATCATATGGTGGTGACATCACATCATCAAGATTTCCAATCTTTTCTTTATTGTAGGTAATACCTTTAAACGGAGCAATTTCAACCATTTGATGTTCCTCCCTATTTTTGTTCTAGTATAAGAAATACTATTAAAAATGTTGTTAAGCGCTGATAAAAAAATTTACTTTCTCAAATAGCAAGTACACGATAACATTTTATAACCACAAAAAACATATTGACTCTGAGGAGAATAAAATACAGAGACTTAATCGCCATATTTGTATCAATTATTTTTTTACCATCAATTGGCTATACATTGGACATTAACAATTTTTTCTGGTTTTTACCAGTGATACTCTTTGTAGCCCTTATTGTTATCTACTATAAACTATGGAAGTGACAATCATTTAACCTCTATGTAGGTTGATACAAAATTTTAAATCACTTCTGTTGTTCAGGATACCAGATGAACGATAAAACTTTAACGCTTGCAGAGAAAACAGTTAGTGTATATCATCTCTGTGATTCATGTCTTGGTAGACTATTTAGACAGATAGAAAAAGGTCCAACGAACAAGCAAAAAGGTACACTAATACGAAACAATCTGAAACAAAGTAAAAAGACACATGCAAAGGATTGTTGGCTTTGCGAGGGATTAACAGAAGAAACTGATCATTTTGTAGATCTGATTTCAGACGCATTAAAAGAATATGAGTTTGATACGTTTTTAATAGGTTCAAAGATTGATGAAGATATTGTTGAGAGGGAAAAAGAACTCTGGGATTTTATCTCTTCCGAAGATTTTGAACCAATCAAAATGGAGATCAACAGAGAAGTTGGTAAGATTTTAGAAGAAAAACTAGGAAAAACAGTAGATTTTGAAAAACCGGATATTACCGTGATAGTGGATACAGCATTTGATGTCGTCAATCCTCAAATACGCCCTCTTTTTATCTATGGACGATATAAAAAGTTTGAACGGGGAATTCCGCAGACGAAATGGCCTTGCAGAATCTGCAGAGGCAAAGGATGTAGATCCTGTAACTACACTGGAAAGAGGTATGAGACAAGTGTAGAAGAATTAATTTCAAAAAAGGCACTGAAACGAACAAAAGGTAATGATGAATCGTTTCATGGTTGTGGAAGAGAAGATATCGATGCGTTAATGCTTGGCAGTGGACGTCCGTTCGTTCTTGAAATAAAAAACCCTAAAAAAAGAACCATAGATCTTGCTATTCTCACATCAGAAATAAATTCATATACAAAAGATAGAGTAGAAATCAGTAATCTTCGATTTTCAGATAGAAAAGAGATTGCAAGGATAAAGAATGCAGAGTTTCAAAAAACATACTATATAGTAATTGAAGGGGAAAAACCTATAAAGAAAGAAAAACTTAAAGAAGTAGCTCAGTTATTACTGGGTAAAACAATAGAGCAGTTGACACCTACAAGAGTGGCTCATCGCAGGGCCAACAAGATTAGAGAGAGGAAGATATATAACTGCAAGTTGGAATCGGTAGAGGGTTCTATAGCCAGATTAACGATTGAAACACAGTCCGGAACATACATAAAGGAACTCGTATCCGGTGATTCCGGAAGGACCACGCCAAACATAAGTGAAATGTTAGGCATTCCCTGCAAAGTAAAGGAACTTGACGTGATAGAGATCAAGGGGGAATAAATAAATGGTAAAACGATCAAAAGGAATAAGAAGCAAAAGCAGGCACATACTGCGAAAGAAACCAAGAGCACGAGGAATCTCCTCAATAACAAAAGCATTGCAGCAGTTTGAAACAGGAGAAAGTGTTAGCGTCACAATCGACTCCGCAGTCCATAAAGGTATGCCACATCCACGTTTCCAGGGGTACACAGGAAAAATTGAAGGAATGCAAGGAAATGCATATCTTGTGGGAATTACGGTAGGTAAAAAACATAAAACATTGATTGTACGACCAGAACACTTAGGGAGAGTTAAATAATGAGCGGAGAGGAAACCGTAAAACCTGTTTCTCTTTCTGAAGTGAAAAACATACTCAAAAAAATTGAAAAAGAAAGAAAGGACTTGATCTACGAACAAAGAATCGCTCTTGAACATGCTCAGGCATTTTCTAAACTTACTATGAAACAAACAAAGGATTTGATAAAGGAACTAAAGAGCATCGAAACTATCGAAGAGAGTCATGCATATAAAATAGCAGATCTTCTTCCCACAACTGAAGATGCAGTTAAAGCAATTTTTGCAAAAGAACGATCGAATCCTGGCGAAGGTGGAATTAAAAAAATTTTGGAGATTGTAAGAAAATACCACATTGAATAAATAGGGAGGTTTATGAGCATGGAGGATTATGTATATGTTTTGGATTATTTACCAAAAGGAAGAGGAGATGTACCTCCGCATAAGAGGAAACCAGTTGTCTATGGCATAGGAGAAAATCAATTTACATTCCTTGAACTTATTCCAAGACACGATACTACCTTTATTACTGGTGAACGTATCTATGTTGGCAAAGATGCCGATAAAAGGAAAAAAATAGAAAAGATAAAAGGAAGAGTAAACTATGAAGATTTAACATCGACAGCTCATGGTGAACTCCCCTATGTTATTCTTGATATTGTCCATAACTTAGAAGAGCGATTCATCAAATTTTTTAATGAGGCGGCTGCAATTTCTACTCGTTACCATGTATTAGAGCTTCTTCCCGGCCTAGGGAAAAAAATGATGTATGAGATACTCGATGAGAGAAAGAAAAAACTGTTCGCTAGTTTTGGAGAGATGCAAGAACGCATTGATTTTCTAAGAGCGCCTGATAAACTAATTTCAAAACGAGTTGAGTTGGAGTTGACAGACCCTCAGCAGAAGTACCGTATTTTTACCCGCCCGCCGCTGGAGAAAAGTTCTCATTACCGATAGAATGAAAAAACTAGGGCAGCATTTTTTAATTGATAAACAAGTAGCAGAAAGAGAAATTACTTACGCAGATATAAATAAAGATGATGTTGTTCTTGAAATTGGCTCAGGAAAAGGAATCATTACACATCTACTTGCAAAAAAAGCAAAAAAAGTAATAGCAGTTGAAATAGACGCATTGTTTGTGGAAGAATTGGAAAAAAAGATACCAAGTAATGTAGTAATGATTCATGCCGATGTACTAAAAATTGATTTTAACACATTACCAATGTTTAATAAAATTGTTTCAAATCTTCCTTTTCAGATTTCATCTCCAGTAACATTTAAGTTATTAAAATATCCATTCTCAAAAGCTGTTCTTATCTATCAGAAAGATTTTGCAGATCGAATGATTGCACATTCTGGTACAAAAGATTACTCTCGGCTCTCTGTTGGAGTGTATTATAAAACACATTGCCGGGTTCTTGAAATCGTTCTTAGGAATTGTTTTTCTCCAGTACCAAAAGTTGATTCAAGTATTATTGAAATGATTCCAAGAACAAAACCGCCTTTTAACATAATAGATGAATCGTTCTTTTTTGATATCGTAAAACAATTGTTTGTTCATCGGCGGAAAAAGATAAAAAATTCTTTAGAAAAGAGATATAATGATCTAGATGGGGTTCCTTATTTAGACAAGAGAGTCGAAGAACTTTCTCCCGAACAGATTGGAGAATTAAGTAATTTGTTAATCAAAAGAAACAGATAACATAACATCTATAGCTCCAGTTTTGTGCTCCTTTCTTTTGACATTTTTACATTATGACAAATGGATTAGGTACATTTATATATCATTAGTTTCAAAGTATATCATACGAACGCTATATGCGAGATGAAACAATGGATAAAAAAATCATGATAGTCGACGACGATTCCGATATCTTAGCTACTCTCAGATCAATCTTTGAAAAACAACAATTCGAAGTTTTAACAGTTGACAGCGGAAATGATTGCATTAAAGAACTAGAACATGGATTCAAAGGCATTGTGCTTATGGATATCATGATGCCGTTTATGGATGGATGGGATACAATAAAAGAGATAATTGATAAGGGGTTAAACAAAGACATAATATTATCAATTATCACTGCAAAAGGAAGCATCAGTTCAGAAAAAATGAAGGGGGTTGAATCTTTCATCTATGACTACATAGCAAAACCATTTGATCTAGACAAACTAATTTCAGAAATTAATAGTATAGCTGAATCAAAAAAGAAAAACAACAATTAAAAAATATCAAGATTTTTTTTAAATATAACTTCTTAGAATAACAAGTTACAGAAAAGGGAAAAGAAAATCACTAATCTTATCAAAAACACCGATAACATCAAGACCGATCAGTATTGCAAAGAACGCAACTACTACAATAAGAATTTTTATGGCAAATTTAATCAACTTCCAAACAACAACTACAACAAGAATAAGCCCAATAAATAACGCCCAAAGAGGCACTACAATGCCAAAGAGTTCCATCTATCTCACAAAATACAAAACATCAACATATCATTTAAACATTGTTACTATTTCAGTACTTCGGAATGTAGATAACTTTTTTCAAATTTATCACACTAGATCCAATAAGTGTATGAAAAACAATCAATAATTTGTCACTTTGAATGGACGAAGAAACTAGTTTTGACCAAAATTATTCCTTTAACAATTGGAGGTATGCCTAGTTCACACTAGTAGGAATAAGAGTTTTCTGTTGACTCTTTTTCATTCAAGGAGCCTTTTGTGTTATATGGGTGCATTTCTGTTAATCCTCTTGATTATATCAGC
>JAUWCF010000049.1 GCA_030609445.1 Thermoplasmatota archaeon
CATTGTCAGAGTTGCCGGTAACGTTGCCATGGATACATCTGTTCTTTCTTCTCTTGAATATGCTGTTGAACATCTAAAGGTAGATCTTTTGATAATTCTGGGTCATACAAACTGTGGCGCAGTATGCGCTGCTGAGAAATCAACTGACGAATGTAACGAGTTACTAAATGAAATACGACAAAGCTTCACTCTAGACAACAACCATTTTCTCAGCAACGTTATGCGTCAACTGGATATGCTTCCAAAAAGAAGTAGTGTTATTTCAAAAGCAATAAATGAAGGAAAGCTCCATCTTGTTGGAGCAATATATCATCTGGAGGATGGGATAGTAAAGTTTTTATGATCACATCCTAAATGGAGCAAGAAATAACCCTAGAGTTTGATTAACTGATATGAAGATGAGCCGAGTCCTATCTCCTCACCATATTTTATTTGTTTAAATGGACTGATGTGGTTTTCTTTTTCAAAAACATCAGGTCTTACATCATATATAAGGTCAAGTGATGCTTTGTCTATTGCTACGGGGTCATCTGATATGAGATATCCAATATCTGGACAAATAATCGGTCCTGCAAAAGGATCGCAGTCACAGGATCTAGCAATACGCTTCAATTCATTGAGATAAATCACGTTCTTATCTTGCACACAGGCCTTCGCGGCGCAGGCAAGTACATACTGAAAGTCAGCATCCTGATATTCTAGTGCATTATGTTTACAAGCATCAACACAGACTCCACAGCCAAAACAAGATTCCATATTTTGTTTCCATGTAAGCTCTTCAATTTTAATCGCATTAAACGGACAGACTTCAGCACAGGCACCACAATATGTACATGCATCTTTCCGATATGCTGGTCGACTGCCATGATGCATCTGGAGTTTTGTTTTTTTAGTAACGCCGCCCATGCCGAAGTTTTTAATTGCACCGCCCATACCTGTTGCTACATGTCCTTTCACATGAGAAAGAGCAAAAATATGGGTTGATCCATTGAGATGTTTGACAACTTCATATCCCCTATCTTCCACCGTTATTGTTACTCCTGAATCACCAATTACTACATCACAGCCGACATTTTTTTGGGTAAATCCATGTAATTCTGCAAGTTTTTGATACTCTGTTTTTGAATGTCTCAATCCAGAATAGGCTACTGTACTATCAAAGAGATAAGGATCTATCTTGAATCCTTTTAATATATCGATGATTTGCCTAACAAAGTCCGGTCTAGGGAAATACTTGTTTTTTAATTCACCCATGTGAAGTTTCACAGGGACTTTTTTACCAGCAAAGTCTTGGATATCAAAATGTTCTAATGCTTCATGAAGTTTTTTGAAATCAGTAAAAAAGATGACCTTCTTCATCCGACTTTTTTCTCCCATTTCTTCAGTTTAAGAACGTTACCAAGTGACCCACCGCTTTTTATCTCCTCACGAATGCGATCTTCATGTTCTTTTACGTCAAGAGCTCTGTTTGCAATCTCCTGAGCGGTCTCCTGTGGTACTACAACAACACCTGAATCATCTCCAATGATCCAATCACCTGTTTGTACTGTTTGGTTTCCACAAGTAATTTCTGCACCTATCTCTCCAAAACCTTTGGGTTCTCCAGCATTTGAAGAAATATATCTACAGAAGATAGGAAAATCCATTTTAATAATATCATCAAGATCTCTTACGGTCCCGTCGATGACGACACCTGCAAGGCCTTTTATTTTCGCACTCCAGGTTGCAAGTTCCCCCCAAATTGCTGTTTTTCCACCATTTACATCTACCACAATAACCGTGTCTTTATCCGCTTTATCTATTGCCTCTATTGGTTTTGCCCAATCGCCATCTAGTGTCTGTACGGTAAGAGCTCTTCCTACCATATGAAAACCAAGTTTGATAGGGCGTATATTTTGCATTGCTCCCTTTTTATGCATTCCATCTGAGATATTTGGTGTTGAAACAAGTGAAAGTGCTTCTTTTAATTTTGTTTTATCATATTTTTTATAAAGAGTAGTTGCAATGGATTGTTTTTCAGAAATTGCTTTTTTTATCTGTTTTGTCGCTTTTGTAATATCTTTTGCTTTTGTTATCGCTCCACCAACAATGATAATGTTTGCCCCTGCTTTTATAACATCAGCTACAGTCTCGCTATTAAGTCCACCTGCAACAGCTATTGGTATATCTGTTGTATTTACAAGTGATGAAAGAGCATCAATTGGTTTTTTACCGATCATTTGTTCATCAATACCGACATGCATGCAGAGGTAGTCGATTCCAAGTTTTTCTAACTCTTTTGCTCGTTTTACTTTATCTTTTATGCCAATTAAATCTACCATTATTTTTGATCCGTATTTTCTCCCAGATTTCAATGCAGCAACAATGGTGCTATCATCTGATACAGCAAGTATGCAGATAATATCTGCTCCTGCTTTTGCAGCCATTTCTGTTTCAAGTGCACCAGTATCCATTGTTTTCATATCTACAACAAGCGTTTTTTCGGGAAATGTTTGCTTGAGTTTTCGGATAATTTCCATACCCTCGCTTTTGATGAGAGGTGTACCTGCTTCTATCCAATCAGCCCCACCTTTTATCGAAGCTTCTGCAATACCCAGAGCACGATCTGCGTTAAGGAGATCCAATGCCAACTGTAAAATTGGTTTCATCACGGGTTAATAAATAATCATTTACTTAAGGGTTTTCTCCTATATTTGTGATAAATCGATAAAGCTCTGTCTTTTGGATAGGTAATACATCTCGTCTTCACTAGAGGTCAATCCTAAAAAGTGCTCCTCACCACATTGAATTCCTCCCCTAATTTCCCATGTCAATGATTGACATAAGCCATAATATATTTTCAGTTTATATAATTATGCCTAAAATGTTATAAGTCTACAAAATTGTCGATGAATCAGCAGGAGATATGAACATTTTTTCAACATAAAAGAGGCAATAGTACCATTTTATAAGGTGAAAAAGGGGAGAGTAATATGAAGAATAAAAAATTCTTAGGGGGTACTCTCTCCTCTCCTCACAATTACCCACACATCCTACTTGCATATTTAAATCTAATTCTATAATTGTTAGCATGTATCACTATTTTCAAAAAATCTTATAAAACAATCTAAAAGACAGTAACAGCATACATTATAGTCGATTTATTCTTTTTCGTCTGAGATGTTTCCTCAGCAATATTTAGTGTACTAACATTTGGGAGCACTTGTGGAACGTTTACAACAGTGATATTAACAATAGTTGCATTGTATCCCTCTTTCAAGGCAACAATGGTGTAGGTATTGTCTCCATCAGGTAAAACCCTTGGCGCAACAAAACCTGCCATTTCCGAAGAATCAGTCCTATTTGTTTTTCCATCAAAGGTAACGGTCACATTATCAAGAGGGATATTGTTTGATTCGATGGTCACATTAAAAGAAAAAAAAGAAAAAAAGAAATTATGGATTTATTGGTACTGGTTCAATCCAATCTGGGCTGTAACAAGTCATTGTCGGATCGCCATAGAAAGCATGAACATTTGATAGCCCGCCTTGGAAAAAGCTGGAGCGTCCGTACATGGATACAGGGTCACCTGTTGTAAAATCACGATCAAACATCCAAAGATATTTTGAATGTGATTCCCCAAAGTTCTTTCCAAGAACAAGAACATCATAAAACATCCAGTTATCGTGTAATGTCGTCTGAATTCCATATCCTGACCCGCAATTTCCGTACCAAAGTGCTGATCCGTGTTCAAGATATATCATTGGTCCAAAGTGTTCTCCAGTGGTACATGAACTCCAGAAATCAAGTTCACTGTGTAGATTATCAAATTCTTCATCTACATATTTAAAGTGGATGATGTCATAAAGACTTGGCTCCACTGAATTATATCCTGAAGATCCTCCAAATCGTGGAGACTGTGTTTTTGTATTATCAAATCCACTGTAGCCACGCCAACCATCCCACCAGTCAAAATCTTTAAGCTCCTCATGTCTGAGTTCACCCTCGGGGAAATAATCGTCGAAATTTTTATATTGGGCAGATATGCCAGAGCCACCAGTTCCATGTCCTGCATAATAACTAATACTTGTTCCAGCGTTCATTGTTTCGAGATAGTTATCCCATATACAATGACCCTTGTAGAATCGATTGCGAGATGAAAATATTTCTTTGAGATCACGAGTGGCATAATTTGAATAACTCTTTCCATTATTTGCTGCCCATGTTCCACCATCTGGGTAGTTCATCATTTGTGATGTTGTTATATCTCGTCCAGGATTAGCGTAAATAATAGCTGGATATAGAATGTCTCTACAGACGACTGCAGATGAAAATGCTGGCGTTTCTACAGGAATGTGACCTGCATATGATTCGTTTCCAGTCATTGCTCTACATATTGGATCTCGAATATCTGTATCTCTTGGAGAAACAAACATATATACTTCTTGTCCTTCTTTGTCAAGTCCATAACCTGATATCATCTTTACGATTCCATTATTTACTGCAGTAAACCAACGTAGTTTCAAATCAAAACCAGGAGCAGGATATTCTTTATTCTTAATTGCTTCAATAAATGCACTTAAATCAAATGGCTCTGTCATCATTGGAAGATGACCTACAGATCTGCATCCATGATAGTAGTCACCTGCATATTCCCTCCAAGTAGTTAGCATATCTAACTTATTATATGCATTGGGTGCTTCACCAATATTTAAAACAGGGCTTGCATGATACGCAGCAATCATTGCAGAAGGTGCAAAATATCCATCTCCAGTTCCAAGAGATGTTATCGTAATATAGTTCTCATTGTTTAGATCCTTATCCTCAATATAATCTATTACCTGCTGCATTGTATTCAAATCAGTTAAGGTGTATCCATTTAATTCGTCCTTGACTTGACTTCCAATATCATCAATTTCAACAAAGATTATTTCAGACACGCCAAGTGACGTTAATGCATCTTCAGTTTCTGATGGCAGTGAATCTTCCTTTACATAAAGTAATGGTACATGTTCAAGTGATGCAATTACAGCACCGTTAGCTGCTGACAATGCAGCGGCATTTCGATCAGCTGAGTGTTTTCTTACTTCTGCTGTAATATGATATTTATAGGTCGTATCTGCAGCATCAATTGTTGCAGGCACCACAATGGCTCTCCAAAATCCCCTCATTGGATAATGAACTTCTTCAACATGCTCTGTAGCAAGTGTTGGTTCCCAAGATCGCCAGTCATCAAATCCAATTCCATCCCAGTGACCTCCATTCCAGACATGCAACGGATTTATAGGCCCTCCATTCCAATGAGGTAGCATTGGTCGTCTGACATTTCCATATGGATCAACAAGATATATGCGAAGATAACTTGGATCATCTGTTGTAACTGTAATTTTTAAACTACAGTCTGTTGTAGTAATAGGAATTCTATATCTTTTACCTGCAATTTGTGTTATTTTCATTTCATCAAGTCCAGACAGACTTGTGGTATAAGGCATCCAGAACCCGGGGAATGTTATCGGGTAGAAAACATCAGTATCTGGACCGTTTGCATCATTGGGATGTGGCCACCAGTCATCCATCAATGCTTCATATCTAGGTGTAGTAATTCCGATATCACCACTAAAACTACTGCCAAGACCATGAACCGCTATTGCTCCCCATTGCAGGCCAATAAACATGGGATATGCACTGAGGCCACCGAGATCTAAAAGATCCTCACTATCTGGTGGAACGGATGTTACCTTTGTTTTTGCATTTAATCTAACGTTTCTATTTACCAACTTTCGTACATTGTCTTGATAATCACTTCCATCTACAACGACAACTGCAGTATCTGATGAATCCCAGTTTTCTGTTGCTATATATGCAGCTGCCTCAACAGGATCTTGAGACAGATGATATTCAGTTGCCGCCATTTCATGTCTATCAAGATATGTGTTCCAGTCATCAACAAGATATTGTGTAGTATCGTCAACTGTTCCAGACCAATGCGTAGGAGTTATCTCACCTTGATAAATTATTGGAGAAACATATCGTTTATCATCATCTATGTAATTTGCAGCAGGAATTGCTGCAATATATGCATATTCATCAGCATTGCTCTCAGGGTCATTATCAACTATAAAGGTTTGTGCAACGGGATAAACTTCAGGTTGGGGATCAGGTGTTGAAGGAGCCTCAAATTGACCGCCGATTTCTAAATCTAAAGTATATGCTCCAGATCCATACATGTAATAATCATCTGGCCATTTACTTTCATCCCATCCTGGAAAGATATCGATTTTGATTTTCCATACTCCTGATGCATCAGCAGGATATTCTAATTCATCAGTTCCATAATAAGATTTATAATAAACTAGCTCATCAGATGGATTGTAAAGATAAATATCATAATCTGATTTTTCTAATGCTCGAACTTTAACATAAATACCTTCTCCATCGGTAACCTCAAAACTATACCAATCCTCTTCATCAATCATATCCAAATAACCAGTATATGAACCATCTATTATTGGAGTAGCATCACCGATTTCATCACCAGCATCATCTTCAGTCCCAGCATCATTTTGGTTTATTAATGTAACATCAAATGTATAGTTTCCGTTCTCTGCACTAGGATTTGAGAAAATATGAATATAATGCCAGTCAGTATCTATAGCAGTATACCCATTTGCAACTGGTTCTTTATCATGGTCATAAAGTGCAAAATCATAATCTTCGCTACTGCTAAATGTCGCAGATATGCTTTGTCCCTCACAAACAGTAAAACGATAACAGTCATCAGTATCCTCATCTCCCTCAGGTTCAAGATAACCAATGCGCCCTCGTCCCGGCCCAGTATCAACTATTTCACCGACATATACATAGTCTGAACGAGAAAGTTCATCACCGGCATCTACATTATATCCAATATCATTGTGCTCTGCATCAAAGATGAAACCTGCTTCAGGATCAAAAAACCTGTCGTAAGGAACATAATCTCCCTCATAATAAACATATTCATCATCGACATTTCTCAAATTTATTTTTTGATTCTTCAAATTTTCGTTAGTCGCTGAAAATATTGGCACCATTGCCATGGCAACTAAAACGAACAGAAGAAAAACAGCCCCGATTTTATGTGTTTTATTTTT
>JAUWCF010000036.1 GCA_030609445.1 Thermoplasmatota archaeon
GTCATGTGACTTTGTAGAAGGTACCATTGGATGGGCAGGTTCCTTTAATGAAGACGAATTTGAGGGGGGGATGTTTAAATATGTCCCACCAAGTGGTGAAGATCCTGATTTACATTGCAGTGGAAGCATTTCTTGGGTTAACGTAACAGCAGGCGAAACAGTTACAGATAGTTTCACAGTTCAAAACGTTGGTGGACCTGACTCATTACTAGATTGGGAAATCAAATCATACCCAGTTTGGGGTAATTGGACGTTTGATCCAGAAAATGGAACAGGTCTGGAAGGAGGCGGTACAGTAACCATTGATGTCAAAGTAGTTGCTCCTGATGAACCTGAAGAGACATTTACTGGTGAGGTTGTTCTTGTCAACAGTGAAGACCAAAATGATACCTGTACAATTGATGTATCACTTGTTACACCAGTTAGTCAAGAATCGTTGCTCTTCCAGTTTTTGGAAAGAATTTTCGAACGGTTCCCAAACGCGTTTCCAATACTAAGACATCTGCTTGGACTGTAAAACAGTCCACGTCTCTTTTTTTTCTTTTTTAATTTTACTAGATACTCTACAGACAACAATACGTTTTATGAAAAAGAAAACACTCTTATGTCCTTATTTCTTAATTGAACCTATTACTTTTTTTGCAAGAAACTCCCGTATCTCTTCAGGGTTTGTCGAATCAATGCCAAAATATTCAGGGAAAAGCTTTGTTGTAGTCAGCATCTCAGTCGATCCATGTTTTTTTGCATTCACTAGCTTCATAGCTGAGAGTTCATCAACATGATCATATATTTTAGGACCGACCATTCTCCTCAAATTCGATTGTTTGACAGGTTGATGAAATGCGATAAGTGCAAGGGTTTTCAAATGATGACTTTGTATTTCAGGTTTTGAAACCATTACTGATTGATCAAAGAATTTCTTCTTCACCTGCATGGTATATTTATTTCCCGCTTTGACTACCTCAATTGAAGTCTCCTTATTTCGCTCAACATTGTACAGCTTAATAAGTTGCACTAATGCTGCATCAACTTTTTTCTTCGAAAGACCCGTTGCTTCTTTAATCTCTTCTATACTTACTGGAGTACTTGCAGAAAACAAGACAGATTCAACAAGACGTTCTTCTTTTACGCCCATATATATTCCCTCATGTATACCCTATTGTTTTAATATATATTTCTCCAAAAGGAAACTTACGCTGATATATCCTAATCTTCTCATCATATGCAAGGAAAAGAACCGAAAGAAACGTCTTTATTCGCTCATCAAAATCATCTGTATTACAGATACTGCTAAGACTCATAGATTTTTTAGGATAACTTTGTATCTTTTCCCATACAGCTAGAATATCTTCCTCAAGATGATCTTCATGTGCCGCACCTTTCATAGCTTTACGTGCTTTTAATGCAAGTCGGTCTCGCTCTTTCTTTCTCATTTGATCAAGAAGTTGATATTCCTCTGCGTCTTTTCGAGCTTGATCAAAAGCGTCAAGAAGTTCGATTAACGTAATCTTTCGTTTTGAATCACGACGAAGTGGCTCTTCAAGTGGAGGATCTGGGTTTTTCATGACAAGATTGGTATATGAATATCCATCATCGCTTTCAAACCATGCACCTGTTGGTATATCCTCCCAACCAAAATCATGCTCTTCGTCTTGTTTTGCCTCCATATGAACAACAAGATTGTCGCTTTGCATATGAAGCACTTTCCAAGCCATATAAATGATACGTCCTGCAGTAATCAAATCTATCTTTTCTTCCTGCGCCTTTTTTAGATACATTGAAGAAAAATTCACAAGATCTATATCCCATGGGTTAAGCTGTTGATGAAGAACCAAATCAAAAGCAAGATAAATAGAACGATCAAAAGGACTACCTATAAAGATGCCGTCTCGATCTCTGGCTATTTTCACCATATCCAAGTATTCATTGATTCGTGACATATCGTTTTCTTCATCGATAAGTGCTTTATGAAAAAGCAGATGATTGATTACTTGGTTATCTATCTCGATATCTATACACCTCTTTTAGTCGTCGGTATCTCTCCTTTAGGGCCAATGGAGTCAGGATCGATGTTTCCAATCATTTCAGATATTCCTGAATCATGCATGGTAACTCCATAAATATGATTTGCTTCTTTTAAAACGATCTTTCGAAGGGACACATTAATGAACTGAGAATGTTCTGATTTTTCTTTAATCATCCTGGAAACAGTTTCTGCATTAACGCCGTCAAGAAACATATCAATTTCATCAAGAACATAAAACGGACTTGGATCATACTGCTGAATTGCAAAAATAAAGGCAAGTGATGCAATACTTTTTTCACCACCAGAAAGTGCGTCTAAACGAAGGATTTTTTTACCACGTGGACGTGCCTTAATGGTGAGACCGTGTTCAAAGATGTTTTCTTCATCTTCTAGAAGAAGTTCTGCTTCGCCACCTTCTGAAAGTTGTGCATATATCTCTTTAAAGTTTTTATTTACTATATCATAGATTTCAAAGAAACGCTCTCTTTTTTTACTTGCAACTTCATCCACAAGCTTTACAAGGTTTTTTCTTTGATCTTTAAGATGTCCTACATCCTCATCAAATCTCTTCTTTCGTTCCATTTGATGTTCATATTCTTCAAGAGCTCGCATATTCACAGGTTCAAGTTCTTGCATGTTTTCTTCGATACCTCGAATTGATTCCTTGAGTGATTCAATACCTGGAAGCTTTTTATCAGTAATTTCAACATTATAAAGCGCTAGTTCTTGGTTCAATTCCTTTACCGAGTCATCCAACGTAGGAAATCTATATTTTGCTCGGGAGATAAGATCAAGATATGATTCAGCACGAGTAGAAATTTTATCAAGTTCATTCTCTAGCGTAACAGTTTTTTTATACGCTTCATCACGTTGAACAGCAAACTGTTTGACTTTACCAGTCATCTGCTCTTCAACTGTCATCAAAGCCTTCAGTTCATCTTGATGACGGGCCCTTGCTTCTTTTAAGTCAGTTATTGATGATTTAAAAGACTCAATTTCTTTATCATTTGATTCTATTTTCTGAGAAATCTCATCTTTTCGCTCCTGGATAAGTTCTCTCTTCTTTTGCAGTGTTTCATGTTCAGAACGAAGCTTCAAAAGAGTCTCTTGATATTCTAACACTTCTTTTTCAAGATCACGAACTTCATGTGCAATTTCTTTTTTCGAGCCTTTCAGAAGATTTTTTCCTTTCTCCTCTTTTTGGATATCGAGTTCTTCACGTCGCTTCTCAAACTCATCGATTGTAGAAACAATAGCTTCTCTCTTCGCAACTATCGTTTTCTTTTCTTCTATTTTTATTTCAAGATCTTTTGAAATAACATCAAGTTTTCCAGAGTATTCTTTCTTTCTAATTTCAATATCTTTCCCCTGTGTATAGTGATCGACCTCTGCTTTTAATGTTCTGAGATTGCTTTCCAGTTCAGATATTTCTTTTTTTAACTCCGATAGTTCTTCAGAGACTAAATCCTGACTTTCTTCTGCTGCACGAAGTTTACTAGATACGTCATCTAATTTGTTTTCATCAGCACTTCCAAATGAGAGATGAATTTTTGGTGCACTCCCGCCAATCATAGCTCCGCTAGCCTCTATCAAATTTCCTTTCATATCAACAAGGCGAACGCCACCCATAAGACGACGGGCATCACTGAGGTTGTCAACAATTATTGTATCGCCAAAGACATACCAAAAAGCTCCACGATATTCTTCTTTGAATTTCACAAGATCAAATGCAAAACCATGTGATTTCTCGTCTTTTACAGTCATGAGTGCTTTCGCTCGTGGTTTTCCTACAATCATTTTGTTTAATGGTAGAAACGTAGCACGGCCAAGTTTTCTTTTATGTAAGTATGAAATAGCTTCAGCAGCAGCGGCATCATCATCAACAACAATTGATTGCATCCGAGCACCTGCCGCAATTTCCAAAGAGGTTTCGTACTTTTCATCAACTGATGCAAGCTCTGCAATCGTCCCGCGAACTCCTTGCAGTCCACCAGTATTACGAGCGTCAAGAATCGAGTTAACCGCTACATTATATTTCGCATGTATCGATTGTAATGCATCATACTCAGCTTGTAGTTTTGATTTTTCCCGCTGAAGTTTCAGTATTGCTTTTTCAAGATCGGAAAGTTGTTCGGTAAGTTCCGATTCTTTTCTTTTCCTCTCAAAAAGTTGTTTCTCAAGAGTTTTTACCTTCGTGCTGCCTTCTGCTTTATCTTTCTGTATCTCCCCAGATTGCCAGTCGATATCTTTTAGTTCAAATTCATAGGTGGATTTTGTCTCTTGCATCTCAGCAATTTGTAATTCAAGTGCATCAATGTTATCGTTTATCCTATCCCGCTTTAGTTTCAACTCATGGATATCGCTTTGTTTTTCATTGTACTCCTCACGCATTTTTACAAGTTCCCTTGTAATATCCATGGAAGTATCATCGGATTTAGCAAGTTCTTCCTTCAATAGAATAAGTTTTGCTTCTTGCTCATGTACTGTTGACTCAGTTTCCTGAATCGTTTCGTCAAGTTCATTTTGTTGAATCTGAAAATCTTCAAGCTCTTTTGTGATATTTTCAAGCGTTGATTCAAGTTCTTTTTTCTCATTTTTCAGTTCTAAAATCTCGTCATTTGAATAATTGATTTTTTCTTCTATCTTAATCTCTTCTGTCCTGAAAGAGTCAATTTTTTCTTTGATTTCATGTGCTTCATCACCACCGATATCACTGACTTTCTTTTCAATTTCTTCTAGCTCCTGCATAAACTCGGTGTATTGGCGTTTGAGGCTCTCCTTTTTTTCGTCTAGCATACTTTGTTCATTTTCATAAGATTCAATTTGTCTGCTAACCTCCACTATCTGATTTTCCACTTCCTCTTTCTTTTTTTGTGCTATCTTTGCTTTTGTCTCATACAGTTTATCTTTGAGTTCCTTGTAGCGATATGCCGCATCTCTATCTTTTTTCAGCTGACGTGTCTGACTTGTTATTTCATTTAATATAATCTTGATTCTTTCAAGATTTTTCTCAACGTCATCTCGTTCTTTCTCAGCTTTTTTGATATCATTATCAAACGTACTAATGCCTGCAACATCATCAATTATTTTTCTTAGGTCAACAGACCCCATTTTTACTAAATTTGTTACATCGCCTTGTTTGACAATGTTGTATCCATCTCCAGAAATACGTGCGTGAGTCAGAACATCAACAAACTCGGAGTATGAAGCAGTATGGCTATTAATGTAAAAATAGCTATAGTAGTTGTCAGAGTCATTTTTTAACGGTGCACGTTTTATCATCCTTGTTAGAGTTACTTCATCGGATTCAACAGGCATTTTTCTTTGGGAGTTATCAAAAACAAGGGATACTTTGCAGAATTTTGCAGGGTTTTTATGTTTCTTACCTCCATTAAAAATAAGATCAGTTAGTCGTCCTGCACGCATGACTTTTGAACTTTTTGGCCCCAATACAAAGAGAATTGCATCGACAATGTTACTCTTTCCAGATCCATTTGGTCCTGTTACAGCTGTAAATCCAGGGAAAAAAGGTACGGTTAGTTTTTTTCCGAATGATTTAAAATTTTCCATCTGAACTTCTTTAAGGTACAGGTATATCCCTCATGCCAATGTCGAAAGCGCATACGCTATTTGTTCAGCGCTGTTTGCATCCCATATTATGGTAACAAAAAACTGTATATAAAATTTTGTAGATTTTAGTTAAAAGATTAAGGCCACCTTATTTTTTATTATTTGGATAAATAATAAAACAAATATAAAAATTATAGTTTTATGTAAAATGTTTCATTCAGGTACTATTTTAAAAAGACTGTTCTTTTCTCTTCGTATTTGTTTTCGGGATGTCTGTATATTTATTTCCAATCAAAATTAGTAATGCATTGGGGACATTTAACCCTTGTGCATAGTGCCGCAGGAGGGGCTCGAACCCTCGACATCACGGTCTTCAGCCGTGCACTCTCCCAACTGAGTTACCGCGGCATAAATGGAGAGAGAACAAAGTCTAATCAAGCGTTTTTATGATGTCGCTAATGACTCCATTCATTTCTCTAAGTTTAGACCGTAATAAGGGAACTGTTTCTGTTATATTATTAGTAGTGACAGCTCCTTGCGGTGAAGGCTCAATAAGCCCTTCTTGTTCCAATATCCTTAAAGAATATCTAACCATATGTTGAGGATGTTTTGTAAGCTCAGATAGTTTTATTATCCCTGCAGGTTCATTCTCTTTAAGGACTTCAAGTACCTTAACATGTCTTTTTAATATATCCAACTCAGTCTCAATGACGTTTGTAAGGACAAATCTTTCTTTTTTTTCATGTGCCATTAAAATACCCCATTAATTGTATACGTGTTAACACACATAATTATTAATCCTATATTTAAAATCTATTTAAGTTGATTTCGGTAGTTTCCATCGTAAACTTCATTAAAAAGGATGCTCTTACCATATAAGATTCATAATGTATCTTATCACAAGATGGTTTGGAACGTTTCTATGCGACAAAAACAAAATAAAAAAACAAATTCTATTTCCAAAAAATGCAGAAAAAATTGTAAAAAGACTGCAGGGAATCGGAAAAAATGACATACTCTCTGAAGAAAAAAAACTTACAAAGGGAACTATTGTAACAGTAAACGAAAAACGATTGGAACAAATTGGAGAATATGTAGATGATGATTTATTTTTTAAAAAAATATGTATCGAACCTGAAGAATATGGTTTTTCTCAGGAATTATTCCAGAGAGTATCTATCCTACTTGCTCAAAAAAAAGTGGATGAACGATTGCGTTCTGAAGACTTACAAATAATTCAAATGGTAAATGCACTTGATGATCTGATACAGACAGCAAATTTGCTTTCAGAACGATTAAGCTGCTGGTCAGTTATCCCAACGCCTGAAGAGAAAATACAGCCATTTAGAAATACGTTATCAAAAGTAAATGAAGAAATAAAACGATTGGAACAACAAATAGATGCTGATATGAAACACATTGCTCCCAACATAAGTAAAATAGTTGGTCCTTTAATAGGAGCACGGCTCATCTCGCTTGCAGGAGGAATGCGAAAACTTGCTGTTATGCCAACGTCAACAGTTCAAATTTTAGGTGCTGAAAAGGCATTGTTCCGCTTTAAAAAAGAAGGAGGCAAACCGCCGAAACATGGAGTCTTATTCCAACATCTACTAATAAATAAATCTCCTAAAACAGAGAGAGGGAAAATTGCACGAGTACTGGCAGCAAAAACTGCAACAGCTGCAAAAGCAGATGCTTTCACGAAAAGAGATATCACAGATGAGCTCCTAGAAGAACTGACTGTAAGAATACAAGGGATAAGGAATAAGTAAAAATATAAGGTAGTTGCTGTTTTATTGTTTAAATAAACAAGTGTGATGGTGAAGAGGAAAAAAGAAATGAGCGATCTAAAAACTGTCTTGAGAGATATTGGCGGCCTGCTCATAATCGTCACTTCCTGGTTCGTCGAGCTGTGAAACCAGTCCACTATAGCCTGAGCGATGTTCGGCCCAATGCCATCAATCTGCAAGAGGTCCTCGACTTCTGCTGCACTGAGTTCATCGATACCATTAAATTGTCTGGCGAGTTCAGCTGCGCTTACCTCTCCAACACCCCGGAT
>JAUWCF010000053.1 GCA_030609445.1 Thermoplasmatota archaeon
CGCCCCAAAGAATGTTGCCGACAGAGTCGTCATGGGATACATTAGAGATACGCATAAATTCTTACAAATTGCAATGAACTGCCTCAAAGAGCATACGGGCATTATTCATTATCATGATGTATTTCCTGACGATGTAGTTCCTAAAAAACCTTTCACATTCATACAAAAAGCAGCAGAACAATGCAATAGTGATGCAGAGTTGATGACTTTCAAAAAAATAAAGTCATACGCCCCTGGCGTAAGTCATGTTATATTAGATGTAAAGATAGGTGAATAATGGTTGAGAAAATCAAATTATTCGTATATCATGCAAATGAGGATGATCCAAAGAAATGTAGTGCAAGAAAACTAAATAAATTTGGTTTTGCAAAACTTGAGAAAAATATTAAAAAAGTTCCAAGTAACACTATTCTTTTAAATCCGTTTGCAAAAAAAAGTCTTTCAAGAGAAGATTTTAAAATCGCAATTGGAAACGGGATACTTGCAATTGATTGTTCATGGAAAAATGCAGAGCGATCTTTTGATTATTTAGATAAAAAAAACTATTCCCGGGCGCTACCATTTCTTGTTGCTACAAATCCTGTAAACTATGGCAAGCCATTTAAGTTGACCACGCTCGAGGCGTTTGCTGCAGCACTTTATATCTTAGGTGAAGTTGACTATGCAAAAGAAATATTAAATATCTATAAATGGGCGCCTCATTTTTTAGACCTCAATAAAGAACCGTTAGAAGATTATAGGAAGGCGAAAAATAGTGAAGAAGTTATCAAAAGGATGAATGAATATATATAAAAATATATACTTAATCTGGATACAAATTGTGCACTTCAATGCAATTTCTTATCTCAGTCAATAAAACTTAATAATTAAACGTCGTAAATGATATCAACCATTCCAATATCGAAAAGTGTTCTATAACTCTCTTAAAGAATTGGAAGAATGGCAAGTTATACGATATTGGCATTTCAATTTCTAATGTTCCCCACTCACTTTCTGCATCATAAACGTCTTTGGCTTTCGCTTTAATTGTATATGCCCCTTGTTCAGACCATCCGTGATTCACAATTACCTGTTCGCCTGAATCATATGGGCCTATCCATTCTTCAAATGTTTCATCACCCCAATCAATGTAATAGTACACATCATCGCAGTTAGGATCAGTGGTTTCAAACGTATATTTATACACTGAACCAGCTTTTCCACTAGTAGGACCATCTATGGTCGGTATGTCTGGTGAGTCGTTTATTAGGTTAAGTGCAATCTCCAGAATTTCAGCACTCTCAAGTGTTACAGTTATCTGATGACTCTGGCTGACATATCCTGGTGCAGAGAACTCAACTGTGTAATCAGCAGGAGGAAGAAACATGTGATAGCGGCCGAAGGATCTTTCACTTTTGAATTCTTCACCGTTTGGAAAGGTGATTCCACTGAGATCAAGTGTAGCAACCAAGGGCTGCCCTGAGTGGGAATCAATTACATGACCGCTTAATGAGATTGGCCGTTCAAGCATCCATATAGTAGCAGGCCAAACTTGAGCTGCCTCAGCCTGAGCGCTTGAATAACTTGGCTGAAACGAGGTATGCGTCTCCATAAGATTTGAATAAGTCCCGTTCGTTACCAATTGCCATTGGTAATTCTCACCCTCAGCACTTGCATACCGAGCGCTACCGCCATATCCTGCCGACGTGGATAGACTTATAGCTTCTGATTGAAGGAAAGAATCAAAGGGATGAATATGACAAGAGGGATGATATCCCCAGAGGACCTCACGCCCATATGAATGATAGTCAATAACTTTGGTAAAATGCTGATCATTACTAAAAGCGATCATCGTCTGCATCTCAGCCTCAGATGCTGGACTTTGTCCCTTGTAAGTATCAGAAAATGGATTTGTGCTCCCAGAGCATCCACCATACCACCCAAATGGGTAATTTCGATTTAAATCCACTCCATATGACCCATACTCCGGAAAGTAACGCCTGTTTTTCCGCCACATGTTGTTCACATTGAAAACATACTCATAGCCATCAGGGTTCCAAACAGGGGAAATCCAGATTTCATAATCATCAACAAGTGTGGTAATTTGCGGATCGCTACCGTAATTCGTCATGATCTGATCAATGGCATATAACGCAATTACTGGTGTCACAATCTCTCTGCAGTGATGACAACTCACCATCAGAAACGTTGGCTCACCTTCATCCTGCTCTACGTTATCGGAGATTTTAACTGCATACAAATGCCGTCCTTCAAAAGTGGTATTAACATTATACGTTGTCGTAAGATCAACCATCTTACAAATCGACGGATGATTCATCGCTGCAATGTTCATTTCATCATAAATTTCCGAAAGATCGGGATAGTCAGGAGGTACAGGATTTAATCCAGTTGAACGTTCAGATTGAATATCTCGAAACGGTCGGCTCTGCGATAAAATAATTGGTGCATACCCTTGATTCTCCAACATAACCAGTTCATACTGTGTAACGATTAATTCCATCGAGTTTGATGTAACAGTACTCCATAGTACATCAAATCCATTGGACTCTAGCTCAAGTGCGAGCATTTCCACATTAGACGCTTGAATACATATCTGGTACGATGCATCATATGAAACAGGTATAAAGAAATCTGTTTTTCCATCATCCGTACAAGGTGTGTTTCCGATAGCACTAGAAAAAGCTGTTGTGACAAGCAATATAAACATTACAATGCTGAACTTCCATTTAATGTTCTTATGAAAATTTTCGCTCATGTCTATTCTCCCTTAACAATTCTATAGGGTAGTTTAGTATATAAATATATATGTTGTTGATATATTAATGGATAATAGCCGTATATTATCGCACTACGTTTAAGTAATGAAATACTATGTCTGAAATGATTTGGAAGAAATAAGAGCGGGGATAGCATATGAGTCAAAAACTTGAGACATTTTTCAAACCAAAAAGCATCGCAGTTGTAGGAGCATCAAAAAACTCAACAAAGATAGGACATGCAACACTCAAAAACATACTAATTTCTGATTATGACTGTAAAGTATACCCAATAAACCCCAAAGAAAAAGAAATACTTGGCGTTAAATGCTATAAAACACTAAATGATGTGCCTGGTAAAATCGATCTTGTCATGGTCTCAGTTCCAGCAAAAATTGTGCCTCAAATAATGCGGGAATGTGTACAAAAAAAAGTAGAAAACACAATCATTATATCATCGGGATTCAGTGAGATAGGAGATCATAAACTTGAAGATGAAATCAAAAAAATTGCAGAAAAATCAAACATGAGAATACTAGGACCAAACACCATGGGATACAAAAATGCATCAGATAATCTGGATGCATCCTTTGTCTTTGGCGTACCAAGAAAAGGAAATCTCTCACTCATCAGCCAAAGTGGCGCTCTAGGTATTGGTATGATTTATCTTGCAAACAACGAATATGTCGGTGTCTCAAAAATAATTGGAGTGGGAAACAAACTCGACATAGACGATGATGATCTCATCGACTATTTCAGTACAGATCCTGAGACAAAGGTCATAGGACTCTACATCGAAGCCATAAAAGACGGAAGAGCATTTATGAACAGTATCAAAGCCTGTGACAAACCAGTTCTTGTCGTAAAAGCAGGAAGAAGTGCCGCAGGTGCAAGAGCAACCGCATCACATACAGGATCTATGGCTGGAAGCGATAAAATATATGGTGCAGCAATCAGACAAGCAGGTGGAATACGATGCAGAGATCTTGTGGAACTCTTTGACATGGCGCGAGCACTTGCAGGGCAACCACCGGCACAAGGGAACCGTATAGGTATTATTACAAACGGCGGGGGACTTGGGATTCTTCTCACTGATGCTTGCGAGGCAAATGGTCTTACGATACCAAAGCTTTCTCAAAAAACGTATAATAAAATTGACAAAATACTTCCCGATCTCATCCGTCCTAATAACCCTGTTGATCTTGTAGGAGATGCAGGATTCTATAGATATGAAGCATCAACACGTGCGCTTTTAGAGGATCCCAATATTGACGGCGTTATCGTTGCATCAGTACACGGCGGATACGCTAGGCCAAGAGAATTCACCGGTGCCATCCTGAAGATGATACGAGAACGTAAACTTCATGAAGAATTTAAAAAACCGATACTGGGAACCTGGATCGGTGGAAAAGAATTTGAAGATTTGGTACTTGATCTCAAAGCAGCAGGCGTACCAATATATCCATCATCGTGGAGAACAGCACGAGCAATGACTGCGCTCTATCTCGAAGGAGAACGAATAAAACGAGAAAGAAAACAAAAAAGAGGTTAGTCTACCCAATCAACGCCAAGAACCTTTTCCCAATCGGGTTTTTTGTTTTTCCATTCATCAACAGTTTCTTTTGATAAGCATTTTTCACAGAGACCAACGAGGTTAAAATAGCAGGAGTTACACACAGATTTCCCACATTTAATACAGACCATCTTTGCAGTTTTCGTGCCACAAATTTGACACATTCCATGGGGTTTTTTATCTTTTAGATGTGTTTTTATTTTTTTTGATAAATTTGCTTGATCTTCTTCAGTTAGCCATCTTTGTAAATCCTCATTCATGGATTTAGATTCATCTTTTTTGGCATTGTTGGATTTATTTGACTGTTTGTTCATAACATCCCCCATTAAATGAGATATAAGTGTCTGCTTCTTTTATCTTTTTGCATTGGCATGTATTTTTTTATGAACATAGTTAGCAGTGAGATGAAAAAAAGGCGTCACAAGTAGTAAAGCTATGATATGCCAGGGGAAGAGATTTTCAATAAACCAGTTGGTAGATACAAGACCCGAAAGTTGTAAGAGGCTGCTTGTGATAAAGCTGAAAAATAAGACGCCAAGTATGAAGTCTACTTGATCAAAAGGAATCCAATCATCGCCTCGATTTTTTCCGATTCTTCTTTTAAAAAAACTTTCAATGATGTCACCAAGAAGTGCGCCGAAACAAATGGAAAAAACGATGGGTATCATAAAGGGGAATCCTTCAAAATTTGTAAGATGTAAAAAATGATACTCGCTAGAATTTATATAAGAAGTTGCGACAACAAGACCAAATCCTGCTGTCATTCCAATGAACGTTCCTGAGAGAAGTCCGCGCCATGTTTTCCCGTCACCGAGGATTCGCTTTCCATCACGCCAGTTTTTGCCAAAATCAATAGGTGTTCCACCTCCTACAAGAACAGCACTTGCATTGGCAACATAGGCAGGAATGATAATCCAGAGTGCTTGCAGTATTATCGTATAATCCATTACAGACAGAATAGAAATTTAGCTTTAAAAACAATTGTTAAAAAATCAGTTATTCTTGTTTTCTTGTAATCTTAAGGCCCATGTAGTCGAATCTATTGGATCGTTTCACAAGTGCTTTGAGCGCGGTGTTGGAGATTTTAAAGTTTTCAGATACTTTATTTCCAAAGGTTCCGTTTTCTCCGATATATCCATAGATTTTTTTCTCTAGTTTTTTAAAGTTGTCATCATCTAATGATGAAATGTTAAATATTTCGCTTATTTCATTAACGGGGCATGATATGTTTATGTTAAAAATTGAATAAAACGAGCGGTACATTTTTTGAGGTTTTCCACCCATGCCTTCATCAGGTGTTGTCCATTTTGTTTCTGCTAGTTTCATTTTGTCAAAGAGTTCAAGTGCTTCTTGACCTTTGCCTCCAAATTTGTCAAGTATCATGCTTGTTGGAATCCAATCTCTTGAGATTTCTATAAAAACTTCTTTTTTTGTTGGTGTGTCAAATGCTCGGAGAATTGAGACAAGATCGGTTGAATCATTTATTACTTTTGTTCTAATCATAATGAAACCATCAACTATTTATATTAGCAATACTACAACGGGACTTCCCATATTTATAGTTTTTGTATATGAATATATTTATTAAATAATTTAGATTTAAAATATCGTATTAGAAACAGATTCTAATCACAGCCTTCAAAGTTGTATTAACCCAGCATAATTATATTTGTTTCAGACTCATTCTGATTTCCTCTAAAGATTCTTCTATAGAGATTTTTTGCCTCTCTTTTTCATGAGGATATATGTCAATAGGAATTTCTCTGTCATCTTCATATACTAACAAAGCAGGTTGATTCTTTCCAAAAAAGGTTCCACTGTAATTTCTACTGCCAAATATCAATCTAATTCGATAATTTTTCTTTACCGACGGTATATCACACATTCCGCACCCTATTTTAGAAAAATGAGGATTTTTTAAAATCCCTAGAAGGGACATTAATTTCAAACACCCGATACCTAATTCCGTTAGTATCAAACAGATCTACGATCCTTCGAGCATACTCTTTTTTTACAATCAGTACAGCCCGTACAGGTCTGATATAATCATCTTTCATAAGAATTCCTTTAGTTTCATATGCATACGAACTGTAATTTGATTTTTTAGTCCTGTCAAATAATTTTTCATGCAATTTTGTCCGTATCTTAGGTTCAACATCTTTCATATTGTAAAGGAATAGACTTGCCTGCATACAGACTCTCAAACGCAAAAAGCTTTATTAACCTTACGCTAATTACATTGCGTAATGATTTCGACATATACGCTTAATCATTTTGGGATAGTCTCTGGTATTTGTAAGGAATTGAAAATAGCAGAGATCATTGATGATATGATTCCTCCTGATC
>JAUWCF010000153.1 GCA_030609445.1 Thermoplasmatota archaeon
GATTTTTTCAAGAAAGAACTTGGCAGTAAATTTATTGTAATTGCAATCTTGGCTTCAGATAAGACACGAAAAAAACGTGTTCTCGCTCGAAAAAGAGAAGACGATAGCAGTGATGTAAAAGATTTAGAAGAACGAGATAAACGGGAACTTGGATGGGGTCTAGGAAAAGTAATTAAATATGCCGATATTGAAATTGTAAATGAAGGAAATATGGATGAGTTCCACGAGGCAATCAGAGAAGTTTTTCAAGCACTCTAAAAAGCGATAACTTAATCTATATATTCATTGATTTTGCGAAAGAGAATTACAATGTTTGAAGCAAAAGTAACAATCACACTAAAAAAAGGCGTTTCAGATCCCGAGGGAGCAAATACGCTCAAAGCGATTCATCTTCTTGGTTTTGATAAGGTAACAGATGCAAAAACCATTAGAACATTTATTCTACAGATAGATGGTAAAGACAAAAACAACGTCAAAAGAGATGTAGAACAAATATGTCAGCGTCTTCTCACCAATCCAGTGATTCATAATTATGAGATAAAAATTGAAGAAAAATAATGCAGGGGAGTGCAAGTGGATTTAGAAATCTTGTTTAAAAAAAAGGATACATCGTTTGATTTCTGTGAGGTAGATATCTCTTCTGCAACAGATAAACAACTGCAAGAGATAAGTGATCAGATGGGTCTTGCTCTTGCGGAAGCAGAGATGAAACGCATACAAGAGTATTTTAAATTAAAAAACAGAAACCCGACAGATATTGAACTACAGGCACTTGGCCAAGCATGGTCTGAGCATTGTTGTTATAAATCTTCAAAAGTTCCCTTACAAAAATATATTTATGGAATAGAAGAAGACAAAATTGTAACAAGAGAAGATGCAGGAGTCATTGAGTTTGATGATGATCATTATTATTGTGTCGCTCTTGAATCCCATAATCATCCATCAGCAGTTGAACCCTACGGTGGTGCCGCAACAGGTGTTGGAGGTATCGTTCGAGATATAGTTTGCATGGGAGCAAGACCTATTGCATATATTGATCCCTTATTTTTTGGACCATTAGATTATCCACATGCTAAACTCTCAAAGGGGACAAAACATCCAAGATTTTTATTCAAAGGTGTAGTTGACGGCATCCGTGATTATGGAAACCGAATAGGTGTTCCAACTCTTTCTGGTCAGGTCTATTTTCATGAAGGATACACTGGTAATTGCCTTGTCAATGTCGGCTGCCTAGGAATAATGAAGAAAGAAGAACTCATCCATAGCCGAGCAAAAGCAGCAGGAAATATCTATGTCTATGTTGGTGGTAAAACAGGGCGGGATGGCATACATGGTGTAACCTTTGCTTCTGCTGAATTAACTGACGAGAGTGAAGAGAGCAGCAGATCAGCAGTACAGGTTGGGGATCCTATCACTAAAGAACCTGTTATTCATGCAACACTTGAATGCAACCGGAAAGGACTGCTTGAGGGGTTAAAGGATTTCGGCGGCGGCGGACTTTCTTGTGTCTGTGGAGAACTTGCCTATGATGCAGGTCTTGGTGCAGAAATCCATCTCGACAATGTTCCTTTGAAAGAAGAGGGTTTGCATCCTTGGGAGATATGGATATCGGAAAGTCAGGAACGGATGATGTTTCTTGTAGCACCAGAAAACGTTGAAAAAGTGCTTCATATCTGCAAGCAATGGGACGTTACAGCAGTAACTGTTGGAGAAGTCATTAAAGAACAAATAACTCAAGTTTATTTCAAAGGGGAGAAAATTCTTGAGATGGATCTTGATTTTTTTACTGGTGGCCCTGTTTATGACAGTTGTACCCGACCATTTGCAGAACCTAACGTAGAAAAACAAAAGAAAAAAGAAAAAGATTTCCCGATGCCTGATATGAATAAAAGTTTGAAACAGCTCCTTTCATCTCAAAATATCGCTTCTAAAGAGTGGGTTGTACGCCAGTACGATCATGAGGTTCAAGGAAACACTGTAATAAAGCCGTTGCAGGGCAAACTTGGTGTTGAATCCCATGGTGATGCATCAGTAATTAAACCCTTAGAAGATTCATTTAAAGGACTTGCAGTAACTGCTGATGTGAACCCTCGTTTTATGGAACGAGATCCATATTGGGGGGCATGCTCTGCAGTTGATGAAGTCTGCCGTAATCTTGTATCTGTTGGAGCAAAACCTGATTCTCTTTGTGATTGCCTTAATTTTGGAAACCCTGAAAAACCAGATCGTATGGGGGAGTTCTATGAAGCATGTCATGGACTTGGTGATATGGCAAGAACACTTGCGCTTCCATTTGTTTCAGGAAACGTCAGTTTCTACAATGAATCTATAAAAACAGCAGTTCCACCCACACCAGAGATACTTGGTATAGGAATTGTTTCTGATATTAGAAAATGCATAACTGTAGAGTTTAAAGAAAAAAACAATTCAATCTATCTTGTAGGAAAAGAGACCGAAAAAGAAATGGGTGGCTCAGAATACTACAAAATGTATGATATGGACGGAGGAGTTGTTCCACGATCTGATGTAGAGGTTCTTAAAAAATGTATGAATGGAATTCTTAGCGCCATCAAACAACGATATATTGCTTCTTGTCATGATGTAAGTGAAGGAGGCATTGGCGTATGTCTTTCAGAGATGGCGATTGGTGGAGATATTGGTGCTGCTGTGGATATATCTAAGGTTGCTTGCGGTTTACGAACTGATTTCAAACTGTTTTCTGAATCAAATACTCGATGGGTTGTTGAAGTTAAAAAAGAAAAACAGAAAGATTTTGAAAAACTTCTTAAAAAAGAACATGTATCTTTTCAGTTAATCGGTGAAACAAAAGGAAAAAAATTAGTAATACAAAATAATGATGAAACTGTTGTTGACCTAGAGATCGAGGAGTTACGTCATCATTGGAAAAATCCTATTTGGGATATTATGGGATAAAAAAATTGTTAAAATTTTTTAGAAAAAAGAAAAAGAAGTGATGAACTTCTCGTAACAACCAAGAGAGAAATGAAATGGTTAAATTACCATAACGTATCTACTATAAATTGAGAGCTGTTCATAACTTTTTAACATTTGTTGCTTGTGGCCCTCGATCTGAATCTTCAAGTTGATAATCAACTTTGTCGCCTTCATTAAGGTATGTTCCTTCAGGTACAGATGATCTGTGGACAAAGACGTCTTTACCGTC
>JAUWCF010000126.1 GCA_030609445.1 Thermoplasmatota archaeon
GCATCGATATCAAGGGTGTATCTTTTATGATTCTTTTGTGCATGTGCACGGACTCCCCAGCCACCGATGACCACAAGAGAATCTTTTATCAAGGAAAGCAGATAAGTCATATATCAAGGACAGCAGATATCGACTATTCTCAACATCCAAATGATGGCTGATACATCCTCTTTCAACCACCTTTTTTTATATGGGGCTATATCCATTTTACATTATCTCCTTTCCAAAATCCGTTTAATCACATTGAGGTCGTAGAGTTTGACACATTCACTTTCTGCAGTTTTCATTAAACCAGATGTAAACCCACTTTTACTAAACAATACAAATTCTTCCTTTCTTTCTTTATTATGCCATTTCACATCGTTAGCTTTTTTTCGTAATTGTTCATACGTTTTTTGATTCATTTTTTTCTTTGTCCATTTACATTCACCAAAAAGAATGGTGTTCTTTCTTTCATTTACAGCAACAATATCTATCTCTTGATCTTGATACCACCAGGTTCCTATTTTTGAATAATCCTCTGTATCAAACTGAAGTATTTCCTGGCAGACCGTTTCAAATGGCAGCGAAACATAGTTATCAATAGATGGCCATATGATGTCATTAACCGCTTTTTTATAATCACGTTCTAAAAATGTTTCATTGGGGAGAACATATCTAAACCAGAAGTTAAAATAGTTGTCATTGATAAAATATTTTCCTCGTTTACTTTTTCTATCTGCAGTCACTGGAAGTTTTTTTTCAAGTAAATGTAGGTTCTGAAGACTTAGAAGATATTTATTAACGCTATTTTGCTTGATGCCTGTTTGTTGCACAATTTCATTAAACGTGGTAGAACCATGTGCCACGGTCTTTAATATTGAAAAATAGTTTTTTGGTTCTCTGAGTTCTTCCCTAAGAAGATTACGTGTTTCCTCTCTAAGGACAGATCCTTTACTTACAATGTTTTCTGCAATATTTTCCTTCACCGTTTTTTCAGATTCGAATTGTTCTAAAAAGAAAGGAACTCCGCCAAGAATGCAATAGGTTCGTATTTGATCAATAATTGAATAAGTTTTGAATAATTTCCGACTTTCACTGAATGGCAACGGTTGCACATTCCATTGTCCTGTCCGTCGACCGTACAGCGGACTTTTATATGCCAACACTTCTGTTTCCATCATTCCAACAGATGAACCCGTAAGAATCAACATCAGTGTTGATTTTTTTAGGTGCTCATCCCATATTTTTTGAAACCTTGAAAGGATTTCCTTCTTTGTGCTAATGAGATTTTGAAATTCATCAATAACCACAATTAAATGACGGCGTTGTTGAAGATTTTTAAAGAGAGCTTCCCAGTCATCTTTTAAATCTTGCATCTCTGGAAACGTTTGGTTTACCGTTATATGAAATTCTTCAATTTGATCTTTTTCTGTTTCTCTTGATACTAGATGATAGATTGCTTGTTTATCCGCAATGAACTGCTTTATAAGTTCTGTTTTCCCAACTCTCCGCCTCCCATAAATGATAAGGAATTCTGCTCTAGGTGATGTATATCTTTTCTGCAGGAATGCAAGTTCTTCTTTTCGATCAACAAACCAGCCATTTGTTAACATACTCATAAGTATAATACTCATGAGTACTTAAATATTGTTGTGTGTTGCTCAGTTTAATCTATGGGGTTTAAAAATTCATAAAAGATCCCTTTGGGCTATGAAACCTGGTAGCTCACCCAAGCATACCACAATCAAAATCATCCACACGCTCACACTTTCAATATAAGAAAAACACCACATTCTTTTCATCTTTCTCATATTCATAACCACTTCTTTCACTCACAAGTCAGCACTGCTACTTGCCCGCTATCCTTCATATATGAAACTCAGCAGGTATGATTATTAACTATGACAGGTATGGATAATCAAAAAATGCGATTGTTTAACGATTAACAAAGGTCTAATACGATTTTCAAACAGTAATAGCTATCAGCACAATTGCTAGTTTTAAACAACAAGCGATAATCCATGCGATCACAAATATTACTTTCTCGTTTTGCAAAGATATATTAGACGTTTGAACAATTGTTGTTTGAATTTCTCATATTGAACCATGTCAACAGGCGATAAAATCAAAAGTGTTATATCATCCTCAGAATCTAAAAATCCTTTTTCTAATAGTTGCTTACAATTATTTGAAAGATTCCTATCCAAGTGAGATGTGGCAAGTATACCACTCTCAATTTTTTTATATATCTTAGTTTCATCAATAGCAAAAACATCCAATTCTTTTTTATTGATGAGATAAAGATCATATATGTCCCGCTGCATTGGTGCATCACGTGTTAAAATAGCACGGTATTTTTCTAGTACGATTTCTTCCAATGCATAGCAGGATAATCTAAGAGGAACAAGATTATACCCTATTGAGGTGAGAACTGTATCGTTAGCTACAATAGGTCTAATAGTCTGCATAACAACAGGATATTGAAGATGTTCAACGAAATTAATTTCAATTTTGATGCGAATTGGCAGATTTGTAATCTCAGAAATGCGATAGATACTCGTACTGTAGACTGCTTTATGGTGATATGCAGTGATATACGTTGTATTGTCTCGTTTTATTTCAAAATCAAATCCTGCATGGTCACAAATCTTTTTGATATCTCTTAAAATAGGAATGATAAGATTTCTAATAGTGCTGATCCGTTTATTCTGACCCATCTTATGGATTTCTTCACATTTTTTATGTGTAAAATCAAGATCTTCGCTTATACGAGAATATGCTAAATGATTGCGCATAAGGAGAGTTCCTCCTTTAAAGATGAGATCATCAAGGGATGCAAGCTCCCTCTGTTCCCGAAGTTCCCGCCAATTTGAAAGAAAAAGACTCAATAAATAATCTTTTTCGATATAATAATCTTCTATTGAAACATCAAGTTTACTTTTCACATAATTAATATATTTTCCCAGATCAAACTCAATCATTGATAGTACACCTTTCTTTTGATGGATCTAGGATACTTGTTCATATACTGTTTCGCACGTTTCCAATCAATTCTTTTTTTAAGTTCCTGTGGTGATCGTCTCTTGAGATAGAAAAAGTCAAGATATGTCTTTTCAATATCAGAATAAAAAAACACAATGTTGTTATTTGTCTTCTTTTTTATAGTCCCAAAGCCGAAAAGATCATCTTTTATCTTATGGAAATGATAAGTAATCCCATGTACTACTCTTTTACCAGAAAAATGATTGTTGATGATAACTGGGTTGACAATTCCCTGCCATATAAGTTGGTTATATTCTAGGGCACTGTCAAGTCCATGATACCATCTAATATTTAACTTATTAAGAACTGCATAAACCATCTCATTTGTCGAGTATTCAAGATAATGTCCACTTTTTTCTAGGGGGCTTACAATATAGTAATAATCATACAGGACGTAGATGATGTCGTTGCTATGTCGAAGATTTCGAATAATGTTTTTATTACATTCATTTTGAAGGATTTCTTTAAATCTGTCCACTATCTCGCTTCGTTTCATTAATTTTTTTTCAAATGAAGAAAGAATGTTACTGATGATACGTCTGTCCATACGTCTTCAATAGAAAAACCATTCATCAATATCTAAATACTTTGTTTAAGAAAAACGTAAAACATAGTCTTTTCTAAATGAATAGTATATAAATCAATCCATTTTCCCTTCCGTAATTATGCACAACAATTCACCTCCCTATGAGTCCATTTAACATTTCGGAAGCTAACTAGGAAACTT
>JAUWCF010000108.1 GCA_030609445.1 Thermoplasmatota archaeon
AAAATTTTTTGATTGGAAGAATTTACTTAAAAATATGGGAAAGGCTTATAAACGAATAACTGGGTTCATTTGTTGAGAATATGGAAGAAAAAATGATTGATTCGGAGGAAGTAAGTTGTATGTTTGCAAAAGGTAAAAAAACAATCACTCCTGCTGAACAATTAGCTTTATTTATGCACAAATTTAATTTAGACCGGGAAACTGTTGAGATGATGCCGGCATTTGAGGAACATTGTAAGGTGTTATTTGGTCGAGAGATTAAAAAATAATACATATGTAATGTGTTATTCTATATTTCTACCTTTTTACGAAATGCATATAAAATGGTATTGGATTCGTGCGAACAGAGGATTTTTATGACGAATATTGATAGATTATACTCTGATAGAGCAGGGAAGATGAGAAAATCAGAGATACGCGAGCTTTTAAAAGTAGCTCAAGATCCTGAGGTTATCTCCTTTGCAGGTGGTCTGCCTAGCCCGCGTTCGTTCCCGTTGCAGGATATACAAGGTGTTGTAAAATCTGTTTTAGAACATCATGGAGAAGTTGCGCTTCAATATGGAACTACACAGGGACTGACTGAATTACGAGAGGCAATAGCAGAGCGAGCATGTAAAGATGGAATGGATGTAACTGCAGAAAACGTAATGATCACAAGTGGTTCACAACAGGCACTTGACACCATCGGTAAAATATTTTTAAATCCTGGAGATGTAGCACTTGTTGGACTTCCAACGTATCTTGGTGGTATCAATGCATATAGAAGCTATGAAGGGAATTTGGTTGGTGTGCCTCTTGATAAAGATGGCATGATAATAGATGTTTTAGAGGAAAAAATAATAGAGCTACAAAAAGAGGATATCACTCCAAAGTTTATCTATGTTGTACCAACATTTCAGAATCCTGCAGGTGTTATAATGCCTGAGGCACGTCGGAAAAAACTCGTCGATCTTGCCAACGAATATGATCTTGTAATAGTAGAAGACGATCCTTATGGAAAACTTCGTTTTGATGTCGATCATATAAAACCGATAAAATCGTTTGATGATGAAGGACGAGTTATCTATATGTCCACGTTTTCAAAGATTCTATCACCTGGTTTTCGACTTGCATGGACAATTGCATCAGAGGAACTTTCAAGAAAAATGATTATCTGCAAACAAGCCTTAGATCTCTGCACCAATACCTTTATTCAGTTTATTGTAAATGATTTTATGAGAAGTGGTTCTCTAGATTTACATATCATGAAGATTTGTGAGATGTATAAACCAAAACGAGATATTATGATGAATGCTATGGAGAACTATTTCCCTGATGGCTACATCTGCAACAAACCTAAAGGGGGCATGTTTGCCTGGGTTACTCTTCCTGAAGGAATTGATACTGAAATAATGTTTCTTGATGCGTTAAAAGAAAAGGTTGCATACGTACATGGTAAAGCGTTTTCTGTTGATGGAAGCGGCGGCCGTTCAATGAGACTCAATTTTTCATATGCTAACAGTGAAAAGATTGAAGAAGGCATGAAACGATTAGGTGCAGTAATTGATAAAAAATTGAAAGTTATATGTTAAAAAATGCAAAAGTTACTGTAATAATTATCTTCATGCTGCTAAGTTCTTTTTCTGGATGTACCTTACTTTCTTTTTTTGAAGAAACAGAATTTTTGTTGCATTCTTCAAGTATTGCAGATGACGAAGGATTTACAAGCCTTTTTTTAAGTTTTAATACAACGGATAAAATAACGCTCAAGCTATTAGGTCCAAATAGAAACATTCTTTTTTTAGAAGAATATTATAAAGGTGCTCATGATGAAGTTATATCTCTAGGTGATTACAGAAAAACACCGTCCTCTGGGACGTATTATCTAAAAGTATATGACGATAATGAAAAGAAAATCTTTGAAAACGAACTTTTTTTTACAGCTCAGAATCTGACGATAACTAAAATTATTGAGAAATGGTGGTTCTATGATGAAATGTATTTCTTAGTTGGATTGACAATCACACTTAAAAATCTAGGCGGTTTTCCAGCATATCCTTATTCAGCGACTGTTAAAGTTGATAATAAAGAATCATCAGGATTTATACTTCCTTCTGTAATTTTACCACATCAAAGCAAAAACGTGGATTGTTTTGTCTATCTTGATGATGTCTCTTCAGAGGACTCTCTTCTTGAGCTATCGGTGAGAAACTCTGATGGAAAAATACTTGCAGATACAACACAGACTAGTCATTCTTCTAAAAATATACCTAATTTGGAATATAACTGGAAGTATAACGGATATTACAATACGCTTATTCTTCCAGATATTGATTTTTTATATAACTATTATAGCAGTCTCGAGCGTCTTGTTATAGAGGATTATACTGCATATGTATTTGACGTACATGATGATCAATATATTGATTTGGTTGCCGAACGATTATTGGCACTTACAGACGCATCAGACAATGTGGATATTATTAATTTTGCAGCATCGTTTATTCAGTCTCTAGAATATGCTGAAGATGATGAAAATGATCCTACTTGTGAATATCCTCGCTATCCTGTTGAAATGTTAAAAGATGCACAAGGCGATTGTGAGGATAAAGCAATGCTTACTGCAGCATTACTTGACAACATGGATTATAATGTGTCATTGATTCGACTTCCTAATCATATGGCAGTTGGTGTTCATCTCGATGAAAATCTATCAGAGTATGAATATTATGCTGATGGATATTATTTTTTAGAAACTACGCGGAATAGATGGAATTTGGGAAAAGTCCCAGATGAGTATGAAGGCATAGCAAATGTTACAGTTTATCCATTATCTTCTCGGTCGATACTACTCCACGGTTGGAAGAATGCAACTCGTATTAGCAGTAGCGATGGATTAGATTATGTTAAGATAAAGATTCTTATTGAAAATCTTGGAAGAAAGACCGCGGAAAATTTCGAAGTCAAGGGTGCTTTTTTCAACCAAAACGGTATCAGTTTCAATGCAGAGGCGGTATTGATATCATCTCTTGCTGTAGGAGATAAAAAGGTAGTTGAACTAAAGATTAATGTGCCTCAAAGTTTTTCTTCGACATTAAAAACTCAAATTTACCTGGATAATAAGATGGTTCATGAGAGAGAATCTTCGTCTGTTTTTCCATAATTTTTTAGGTTTTGTAGTCTTCGTTCAATAATACGGGTTTTGAAGAAGCATTTAATAACTTCTTATTAATAACCGGTTTTTGCTGGGCGTAGGTGAACGGTTTACGGCAAGCATTTGTTTGCTGAGGAAAGTCCTCTCTCATTCTGAATCGGGATACCGTTCAAGCGGTAAGGGCGAGAGTCCTTGCAGAGGCGCAGAAACGACACAGTCTTTAGATTATGCGATGATTCACTTGGTGATGAGGTCTCTAAAGGATTTGATGAAACGGCCAATCTGCTCCTGGAGCAAGCCCAAATGTCGGGATCAGTTATTCAGACTGCTCGAAGGTAGGGTGCATAGACGAATACCGTTAAAACAGAAAGAGGCTTACGGCCTAGACCCAGCACCTTATGTCTTGTAACTTCATGTTTACGTCCTAAACTTCATGCTTCTGTTCTAAACTTTCCTGCTTACGTCTTCTAGCGTAATTGCTTCATATCTGTTACAAAAAAATGTTTACGTCTCGAAGACGTAATAATTGGGCACTTACGTTCTGTACATTCTAGCCGTAAATGGGGCTTGAGTCTGTTTTTTTATGTGCTGTTATTAGTTTCATGAACTCCTCTTTGTTTATGAGTCCGTCTCTTAGTAGCTGGATGTATTTATCCTCTTTATTCAGTGGTACTTGTACTGTTTGTCTCGTTTGTGATTGTGGTGAATTCTGAGGTTCTAGAATGTCTGGTTTACGTTCTGGTTTTTTGTTGAATGAAAGTGTTTTTAGATATACTTCTTTGTTATGTTTTTCACTTGGGCATATATAGTGTTTTATCAGAGTGTCTACACTTCTATGTTTAGATTGTGCCATTATCTCTGGTATTGTCGCCCCTGCTTCTGCCATATGGGTTATACTAGAAGCTCTGAACAAGTGTGGATATACTCTTTTCTTTATTCCTGCTAGAGTGGCATATTTCTTTATCATCATGTGTAAGAATGTTTTACCGATTCTTTCCCTGCGATCGTTTAGAAAAAGAGCATTCTCATATCCTTTCTTAGCGTGTTCCCGTAGAGCTAGATAATCACCTATTGCTTTGAGACAATCAGGATGTATATTTCTTTCATCGTAATGTCCACCTTTACCGATGTTTCTTATCTTCTGCCTCTGAAAGTCTATGTCTTCAATGTTTAGGTTGCATAGTTCTCTGTTTCGTATTGTCGTAAAATAGAGTGTTTTTAGAATAGCATTGTCTCTATAGTTGTTTTTAGATATCTCAAACATCTTTTGTATTTCTTCTCGGGTCAA
>JAUWCF010000014.1 GCA_030609445.1 Thermoplasmatota archaeon
TCTATTGTGGAAAATATAACGAGGCGCAAAATATGAAAACAAAAAATAAACTATTGAGCGTTATGCTCATAATGCTGATGACTACACTAAATCTTCCTATTTGTAGCGCTTTAGAACAAATAGATAATCTCGAAATTACAGTTCAATCTGGCCCGCCATATACAGTAACTATACGAAAATTTGTTGGTGGTTCTATCACTAATCTTTCATTTGGATACAAAAGCATGTCCTTTGATGCAGTCAAAGTATGTATAATATCTAGAACGATGTTCCGTGGATTTGAAAAAGAATGGTATACTAATGGTAAATCTATCTATATCAAACAAACCAATTTTAGAGGGATTATGACTGATTCATTTCTCTTTGGAATATCGATATACACATATTCCATCCACTGTTGACGATGCCCGTATATAAACATCTCTTATCTTTTTATCTTCCACATTATTTTAAAACGTTCTTTTCGATTTTTCAGTAAAGGTAATCTGCCTGTATTTCAAAAGCTATAATCGGATGTTCTAGTTCAAATACCTGAATTGTTCTTGGATGTAGCTCACCAAAAAAACCGATCTCCTGATTATCTTTGACAATAGAAGCACATCTTCCCTCAATAAACGCTGCATGATTGTTTTCTTTTATTGAATAGGTACATCTTATATCTCTTAGCACAGCGTCAACAATTGATTTACTTTCAGTAAAGTTTGCCTTTGCATCAATTTTGAGTCCTGCGAGATTACGATGGTTCTTAGCACGTTCATCAACTATAGTTCCTAGTTCAAATATCTGCTGAGGCAACGGATGATGTCTATTCTCATTTAGTATCTTAAGAAGTGATGGCAACAGGCCAGTACGTAGCCCCGCATATTCTTCACCTATGGGGTTTTCTATCTCAACCATAGTTCCAATTTTAAGTCCCATATTGGTAAATTCATCGTTTTCGTTAGAAATAGTAAAGGTCGTAACCTCGTTGAATCCTAGTCCAATCATTATGCTTCGTAAACTCTCCAGTAAGTCATGATGGGGCAGGTTTTTTCCAAATGTTAACGCATGAGGGAAATCTGTTTCAAAGACATCAAAGCCATATCCAATTGCGACATCCTCGACAAGATCAATTTCATGGAGAATATCTGATCTCCAAGCGGGTATCTCAACAGTAAGTTTACCACCGTCGGTTATAGAAGAGTTATATCCCATTTTCCCCAGACAGTTTATAATTTCTTTTTCTTTAAAGTTCGTCCCTAAAATCCTGTTGACATAATCAACTGATAAATCCCTTTTAGTAGGATTCAGATCAGGGGAAAGATAGATTTTGTTTTCATCGTTAACAATGGTGCTATAGATTTGGCATCCTCTCTCAGCAAGAGCAGTTGATACTATGTTTAATGCATAGTTGATTGCTTTTCTATCAGTACCTGTAACATCAATAAATATCTCTTTAGTATACGGCGTTACCTCAGTAAGACTACCGTTGATAATTGGAGGAAACGAAAGAACATTGTTGTTGGCATCGACAATAAGTGGATATTTGTCAAATCCTTCAAGAACATGAGCGTAATCCATTCCTTTTTCATGTTTTTTTAGAATTTCCCGAAGCGTCATCGAATCGTCCTTTGCAAGTGGAATAAACTGCACGGAATCTGGATCAACAGCTTTATACGTAAAAGGAGGAGCCACAGGTTCGAAATTATGAACGCCAATAGCTACCTTTTTTCTGTTCCTTCCAAGCCCAAAATGAAGTTTTTCCTGGAGACCCATTAGTGATGCGATAAGCTCATCGGTCATCGTCACATTTTTTATTAGCGCAGTTGTCACAAAAGGCCGTACCTTTTTAACAGAGGAATCTACATTCAATGAAATATCTGATTTTAAAACGCTGTATTTCTTTATTCCTGTTTCAAATCCAAAAAAAGCTCGAGAGGCACGTGCAACACCTTCAACAGACGTCAGGTCAGGTCGATTTGGGAAAAATTCTATACTAAGCTCATCTCCTTCGATCTTATCGAAATCACCGCCGATCATTGGTAGTTTCTCTATAAGTTTATCCTTTGGAATCTGATATCCAAGAAGATCAAGGAATTCGTTATAATCAAATGTTACAACAGGCATATAGAGAGGTGAATATATTTTTGGTATATTTGATTTTGGTGAACAAAAAGAGAAATACTATTTATGACAAACTCTCATTCAAAATCTCATACTAAATAAAGCTTTAATATACAATACCTGTTTTCACTTTTAGAAAGTAATGGCAAAAACTTTGATATTAAACATTGACCGTGATGACGATTTTGGGAGAAAAGCAAAGGTAAAAAGCCCCATTATCGGTGTTGAAAATAATTTAGATGCTGCCATTAAACTGGGACGTGCAGATCCTGAGGATTCAGATCTGAACGCTATTTTTCTTGCCATCTCAACGTATGATAAGTTAAAAAAAGAAGGAAAAGACGTAGAAGTAGCAACACTCTGTGGAGACATACATGTTGGTATAAAGTCAGATCAAATACTATCTGAGCAATTAGAAATTGTAATAAGAGAGACAAATGCGACAGAAGCGATTGTGCTTTCCGATGGTGCAGAAGATGAATACATCCTTCCTGTGATACAATCCAGGATAAGGATAAGCTCTGTGCAACGAGTAAGTATCAAACAAAGTAAACAAATTGAAGATGCCTATTATCGTATTATAAAATTACTTGATGATGATAAAGTCAAAAAACAATTTTTACTTCCCATGGCTCTCATTCTTCTTGTGTGGGCAATATTTGCTATATTGGATTTGGCTGCTAGTGGATTTGGTGCTATCATTTTTACTCTCGGCGTATATCTTCTCGTACGTGTATTCAACTGGGAGAAAAGCATATCCATTATTTGGAATGAGATGAAATCAGGTCTTCTTACCGGCAAGCTTTCGTTTTACACTTACATTATCTCCCTTGTTATCATAGCAGTCAGTCTTTTCTACGCCTACAACAACACTAATTTCAATACAGAGTTACTTTGGGTGATTCCTATTTTGCAATTTCTTAATAGCATAACATGGGGAATTGTAGGAGCAGGACTTCTTGCCTCATTTGGACGAGTAACAGATATGTATGTCAGAGAAAAAAAGGTAAACTGGTCATACTGGATTGTTCCTTTCTCGTTGTTTGCATTTGGATTTATCGCATCAGCAATCTTTGAATCATTATATTATTCAATCATCAATGATTTTTCCATTGAACCGTTTCTCACACCACATTTCATTGGATACATTTCGGTAGGAATCATCATAGCATTTATTGGAGCAGTCACGTATCATTACATAAGAGAACTATATACTTTAGAAAGACATGAGAACGCTATCGAGGAACAGACCGCGAAACTTTTAGAAAACGCCGAATAAAACAAGAGCATCCCGTTAAAAACAAAGATGCAATTTGGTTACCTTTAATAAACAGTTATGTATTCCCATCAGCGGAATATGTCACTCATTGAAGGTTTATTGATTTTTTTTGCTATAGTAGCAATATATGCTTTTTCAACCTTTGTTTTACATAAAAAAGGCGTTCTTAAAAAATACAATATTTCCTTTTGGGGTCCTGCTTTTATGTGGCGGACAAGTAAAGGAAAAAAATTCCTTAAAAAGGTTGCAAAAAAAGAAAGATTCTGGAAGGCATTTGGAAGCTCAGGGATTGTTCTTTGTTTTGTCATGATGATTTTAATGACGATGATGCTTATCTGGCAAGCATGGCTTGTTTTTGGATTTACTCCTGAACAAAAAGAAGCAATGCCTGGTCCAGAGATTGCACTAGTACTTCCTGGGATCAACCCAATACTTCCTCTTGAATTCGTTGGATATATAGTCCTTGCTCTTGTTGTTGCTATGGTTGTTCATGAATTTTCCCATGGCATCCTTACAATTGCAAGTAAACTTAAAGTAAAATCACTTGGAATTCTATATCTTATTGTACCCATTGGGGCATTTTGTGAACCTGATGAAGAAGAATTAAAAAAGGCAAAGACAAAATCGCGGATGAGGGTATATGCTGCAGGACCGACTTCAAATTTTGTTGTTGTCTTACTGAGCATTCTCGTTTTTTCTTTTGTTTTTATGTCTGCAGTTCAACCTGCAGCAGATGGCACAATCGTTTTCTCTGTCGATGCAGAATCTCCAGCAGAAGACATAGGATTCAAACCAGGATTTGTAATTACATATTTGAACAGTACACCAGTCTCTAACGATATTGAATTTTTTTCTGCTTTAAACGCTACACAAGCCAACCAGACCATAAATATAACTTATATGCAGGGAGAGAAAACGTATAACAAACCAATTAATCTTAAAGATAAATATTATGAATATTCAATACGAGATACTGTTTATGAAAACGATGAATCCTACAAAGGTAAAGGTTATCTCGGAGTTTCATCCATTCTTAAAAAGTCAATGTTTGAAAAACAAGTTTCAATTTTGAAAAATCCATTTAATAACTTTCCAGAAAGTTTATTGAATTTTTACATACTCCCATTATTAGGCTACTTTGCAGGTTATAACCCAATTGTTGCACCATTTACCGATTCGTATATAATAACAGGTCCTCTAAGCATTATTCCTACGAATGTCTTTTGGATTATTATCAACGCATTATATTGGATTTTCTGGCTTAATCTGGCTGTTGCCTTGTTTAATGTTCTGCCTATGATTCCACTTGATGGAGGATTCTTATTTAATGATGCACTACACTCGCTTGTAAAACGGGTTAAAAAAGGAATCTCAGAACAACAACGAGAAAAAATAGTGAAAAACATTTCTCTAATACTTTCATTGTCAGTTCTACTTCTGATTATATTTCCCTGGCTAATAAAATATATATAAAAAATTATTGTACTAACTCAGCACCTTTCTCTATCTTTATGTTGCAAGGTGTTGAGAGTTTCATACCTGCTTTTCGTAATGCTGCTTTTGCATCTCTGAAGAATTGTTTATGTGTATCAACGGTCATAACGATTTGTTTTGGTTTTAATCGTGCACAGGTACTCACGTTTTTTCCATATGAGGATCGCATTCCTTGAGAAACTCTATCCGCTCCAGCTCCTGTTGCTTGTTTGTTTTCACGGAGGATAACATGAGGAAATACTCGTATGACAAGTCGGTAGTTTGTCGTTCCAGCGGTTTTTTCCATTGCTCTGTTTGCAGAGATACGAGCTGCTTCAAGTGAGTTATGTCGCAGTTGACATTTTTCATTTGCAAGAAGTGATACTTGAATAGGAAACTTTCCTGTTCTGTTACCCATATCAAATTGTGCAATACGTGAGGCAGGTATTCCACCCATGTATTTTTTTCTTGTTGTCGCTTGACCTCTGATGTATCGATACATACTTCCTGGTTTTCGTGCCATTCTTTCACCTAGAGCTACTCTTGATAGAAAGACCGAAAGGAATATGGTATTTATAACTCTTTTTACTGAAAAAAACTATGATCTGGAGTTAAAACATATCTATAAAAACCTATTTTTTCATAACTGTAGTCAACACGGAGCAAAACATCTGCCTATATGATTGTCTGTTATCATCCCCGCATATCGTATAGTAATATCGCCAGTCTCTACCTTTTTCGTTCCATTCTTTTTTCATAGCAGGATAAATGTAGAATAATAAAAGTAGAAATATAGCTAGAGAAAATAATCCTGCTAACATTTCAACTATAAACAATGACATGTTCTCTCCTTATACCACCAGTTTTTTTAAATCCCAAATCCTCTTTTTCTCACATCATTTGTTTCTTTAAAAAGATATGTACTCTATTTTTTGTTCCTGAAGAAGCAATGATTTGGGGGCAGTGGGGAAAAGAATTTTTTTGGAGGAGAAAAAATGAAGATAAACTTTTGGAAAGAATGAACTCTCCCCACCACACAAAAATATAGAGTCAAATAGTTTTATTGTTTATGGTACAAGTTTTTTATTAATATTGAATTTTCACATGTCATTCAGAAATTTTCGTTTTACCTCTCTACTTTCCAGATTTGTGGTCTCCATCGAGTTGATAGTATTGTTGCAACCACAGCGATAAATAGTACGGATCCAAATCCTAAAAGGGCTTCAGTTCTCCAAGAAGTAGTACTTTCCCACCAGATTCCAATAATCAGAAATCCAACTCCTCCGATAATACTCATCATCTTCTCTCGTTTGTTCAATGTAATGTTCCTCCATGGAAAATTCAGCGCCGTAGCAACTCTTTGTTTAAAAAGACATATGGTTTTATTTTTGTAGAGTTACAAACAACGTTTTTCGTCGTTTTTTATCGACCATAACCTTTAAAACATAGATTAGATTGCCTATTTTGAAACGATAAGAAGTAGGGAACAACAATGAAAGATAAAATAGTGATGCCTGGAGATCAATTGTCAACTTCCGAAGAATTGTTACCAGGTGAAGGAACATTTGAAGAAGATGGCATTATCCGAGCAGCAAGAGCTGGAAAATATGTTGTTGATGAAAAATATAGAAAAGCAAAAGTAAAACCAGTAACAAGCATCCCAGTCGTCTTGAAAAAAGGCGATATTGTCATTGCACAAGTAGCTATGGTAAAATTATCAATGGTAATTGCAAACGTTATTCATGTGATAGGAAAAAACAGATCAGTTTCTGGCGATACTAATGGGACAATTCATGTGAAAGAAATTGCAAATGGATATGTTAAAGATGCTGCATCAGAATATAAAGCAGGAGATTTCATCCGTGCAAAGGTCATACAAGTAAAACCAAGTATCCAGCTAGCAACAAAAGATAGAGATCTTGGTGCGATTAAAGCATTATGTGTAAAATGCAGACATTCCTTAATTAAGAAGGGGGATGTGCTTGAATGTGAACATTGTGGTAATAAAGAAAGAAGAAGAACCGCAATGGATTATGGTGCTCTTGATTTAGAAAAACTATAAAGAGGGAGTTTTATGAAGTTGAAAACAATTAAAAAGACAAAAACTGAACTTGAAATTGAAATTATTGATGAGAATGAAACCATTCTTAATCCAATTACTCATATCCTTTCAGAAAATGAGGATGTTGAATACGCAACTTGTATGACGGATAATCCTCTTGCAAGTAAAAGACGTTTATTTATTCGAATGAAAAAAGGATCTCCTGATGATGCACTTAAAAAAGCTGTGAAATATTTAGATGATGAAATCAAAAAGTTTTGGAAGAGCTTTGAGACAAGTAAGAGTAAAAAATAGATGAAATCCTCAGATTTTGAAAAAAATATTGGCATTGAGACATTTTTTATCGATCATGTAGGTATTGGCGGGAAGCTTCGTACGAGCCCTGAGGATTTTATCGTTAACGAGATTTTTCTTTACCCGAAAAAGGTGGAGAACGGTTGTTTTACTATCGCCGAGGTGTCGTCTAAAAATTGGGAGACCCATAGGCTTGTAAGAGAACTTTCAAAGAGGTTGAAAATCTCTCAGAAAAGAATTTGTTTTGCGGGTACTAAGGATAAAAGAGCGTGTAGTACTCAACTTATGTCTTTTAATAATGTTTCAGAGGATGAGTTATCCAGCATTAAAATCAAAGATGTCGCTCTAAAAGGTATGTATCGTTCGGATAAACCTATACGACTTGGGAGTTTACTGGGGAACAAGTTTGAAATAACAGTACGAAACATAGGAAAAACCATTCAGTCAGAGCAGATAAATATGATTGCTTCATATTTGGAGAGACACGGCGGGTTTCCTAATTTCTATGGAGTTCAACGGTTTGGCGTTATCCGACCTATTACCCATATCGTAGGAAGACATATTATTCATGGAGATTTTGAATCAGCTGTGATGGATTATATCGCAAATCCTATCAAAGGGGAAGACGAGGAAACATATAGATTAAGAGATGATCTTCATCGTTCGCGTGATTTTTCAAAAGCATTACAGTCATATCCTGATGTTCTTAATTTTGAAAAAGCAATGTTGAATAGACTTGTTGTTGCCTCAGATGATTTTGTTGGTGCATTACAGGAGTTGCCTAAGAATCTTTTATTGATGTTTGTCAATGCGTATCAATCTTTTTTGTTTAATAAAATGCTTAGTGAACGTATCCAAAAAAATATTCCTTTAAACGAGGCAGTGATAGGTGATATTGTTGCTCCTTTGAGAAAAAAGGCTATCGATGATCAATATATCATGGTAACTAAGGTAAATATTGAAAAAGTAAATAAACAGATTATAAAAAATAAAGCAGTTGTCACTGGTCTTCTTTTGGGATGTGATTCTGTCTTTTCAAAAGGGGAAATGGGGGAGATTGAGCAGGCAGTAATTGAACGGGAAAAAATTGATTACCGGGATTTTATCATTCCAAAGGTTCCTTTTCTTTCATCAAGAGGCACTAGAAGATCTGTTTTGGGTAGGATAAACAAAATAGATTGGAAGTTACATAAGGATACGTTACAGAGTGATAAGCAGGCAGTAACGTTAAAGTTTGAACTGCAAAAAGGTTGTTATGCAACCTCTCTTTTGAGAGAATTTATGAAATCAGAGAATGCAAGGGATTACTGAAAGGAAAGATAGCAAACAAAAAATATTATTACTGTAGCTTTATATATTAGTACTCCCATTATACATTAAAGGGGTCAAACACCATGAAAAAGATGGCTATCGTATTGATCGCAGTATTTCTTATAACTGTTCCACAGGCATTTGCAGAAAATCAGATCTTACCTGCAAGTACCAACTTGCCGCCAAGATTTAGCTGGCGAGATATAGATGGAGTAGATTACACAACACCTGTAAAAGATCAAAGCCCAGCTCCAACTTGTGAAACATATGCACTGTGTGCTGTTCTTGAAACAATTATGCAATATCAGGAGGGAGAACTCTTTGAACCTGATCTTTCTGAAACGCATCTCTATTTTTATGCAGGAGGAACCTATGAAGCAGGTGGCGTAAATCTCCTAGATGCTGCTGATTATCTTATAGAATATGGTGTTCCCGACGAAGGATGTTACCCGGATCCGCATCGACCGTATGATTATCCATTTGAAAGCTTACCTGGTTGGGAGAACAGAACGGTGAAAATCGCGGAATGGGGATGTATTGAAAAAGATTACGAAGCCATAAAACAGGGATTGATAGATCATGGCCCTCTTGTTATCTGTATATCAGTATACTCCAATTTTTTGTCATATAAAGGAGGAATATACGACACAATTGAAGGAGAACGAGAAGGAGGACATTTAGTTGCCTTGATGGGTTATGATGATATCCATCAATGTTGGATCGTGAAAAACAGTTGGGGGGATAAATGGGGCGAAGACGGATATATCCGAATCAGCTACGATACAGATATCTTCATAAGCCCTTGTTATGGTGGTACTGGGTTTCTTTATGTCGATGGCCTCTACGGAAACTTTAAACCAGATGTACCAAAAGTGTACATAGAACGTCCAGACATATATTACACTTACATACTAGGCCTAAGGATACCTACAATTTTTCGATATATTCCATCTATGCAAAAAACTGCACCTCGAATTTTTGGAAGAAACGTTGTTAAGGTTTCTGCAGAAAATACAAACAAGGTTGAATTTTATCTTGATGGTAAGCTAAGAGCAATAGATGAAAAACCACCGTATAGAGCTGTCCTTCACACTCTTCCAGGTCTACATACAATTACAGTACTTGCTTATAATGAAGCAGGGAATATATCAATGGATATTAGAGATGAGATCATTATTATCTGAATAGACGGAAAAAACTATTTAACGTACATCAAATGTACGTTTTTCCTTTAAATTCTATCAAGGGGAGACATCACAAATCTTTGAAATTATGGATGTATAAAAGATTTATATCTATATAGACTGTTTAAAAAATAATGATGAACACTATACAATGCCCGGCATGTCGAAGTAAACATATTGTTAAAGGAGAGAAACTATTGGAGAAGGCCTCGTTTGTTACCAAAGTTTATTTTTGTGTTAAAAATGATCGCAGAGGTAATTGGAATCCCATCTAAAATTGAGATTGACTTGCGTCCAGCACTAAAGCCATATAACATCCCATGGATTACAATCTAAAACCTCCTCTCCAAAAATTTTTGTTACATTTGTTTCAATTTTTATCCTGTTGCAAACATTTAAATCTAAACAGTTGATACTAAATGATGTACTGGAGGAAAAACGTAATGAAAAAGAAAATTGGTAATATACTTGTTTGTATGCTCGTGATCTCAATTATTGTCCCATCGGCAGCCACAAATATTTTAGAAAATGTGAAAAAACATAACAATATCAAATCATCTGATGATGTTGATTGGTGGCCTATGTATGGTCATGATCCACAACATACAGGTGTTTCAACATCATCAGCACCAAATTTAGGAATGATGAAATGGAGCTATAACACAGATTCAGAAATAAGATTTTCATCACCAGTAATAGTTGATAATAAGCTATATATTGGAACTGGGGAGATGGGATCTAAAGAAACATTAGATTTTGAAAAAATAAAAAGTGAACCAGTAATAAACATCTTAAATAAAAACAAAGTAACAACTCAGACAGAAACCGGAGGTGTTTTCTGCATTG